>CAZKCQ010000008.1:0-27389 GCA_964551205.1 uncultured Spirochaetaceae bacterium | reverse complement strand
CCGCCGCCGCCGCCAGCACCCCGTAGAGCCAAAGCATCCCGACGATGCCGATCCTAAGCGTTAAAACCGGCGTGGCGATCATTCCCCCCAGGATACCGAGATAGATGGCCAGGGTGCCCAGGCCGGCAGCCGTGGCCCTTTCGGTCACCGGGAACCATTTGGCAGCCAGCTTGGTGATGGAACCGAGTACCAGCGGTTGGCCCAGGGCGATGCCGATCTGGGAGGCGAAGACCAGGGCAAAGTTGGAACCGAAAATGCCCCGGGTTAGAGCGCACACCGCCGTGAGGACCGAGCCTATCCCCACAGCCCGACGGAATCCCCAGGTATCGATGATCCAGGCTGAGGGCAACACAACGAGTATGTACACCGCCATGAAGATCATGGACAGCAGCCCGATCCAGAGATCGGATTTTCCGTAATACTGCGCTGCAGCGCTGGTGATGGGGGCGAAGGTGATCCAGAGAAGTTGGGTTATTAGGGTGATGAGCATGAAGGAGACCAAGACGATCCATCTGTACGGGTATATTCTTATCGTGTCGCTTTGCATCATCGAACTCTCCTGCGGTTATATTTCTCGTTAATCATAGCCTTTGGCCTGAAACTGTCAATGAGAGATCGCAGGGACGAGAATTCGAGATTTCCCGCAGATTGCATTTTTCCGCCGCAAAGGATATGCCACCAATGGAAACAATTTAAGCTAAAATAGTTTCTTTACTTTCTTGGACGATTGGTACGAAGTGTGAATTCGGATGGATGACACCAAGCGGGTCAAGGACAGGATTATCGCTCGCGCCACCGATCTTTTTCTCGAGCTGAGATTCTGCCAAGTCACTCCTTGGGATTTTATTTGATTTCGACAACGATCTTCCTTCCGAGTGCCTTGGCAACTTTTTCTGTGGTAGAAAGCTTAGCAAAACACCGATCGTAAACAGGATGATGGATGTGGACCATAGAAAGGTAACTCTTGTGTTTCCTGCAACGCCGTTCTATATCACTACAGCTCCGAATACCAGTCCCGCAATCGTCGACATCACCACGACTAAGGCAATATAGGTGCCGGTCTTCTTCCAGCCCAGCTCTCCGGCGATGACCAGGATCGAGGGAAGGGACAATGATGGACCGGCCAACAGCAGCGCCAGCGCCGGACCCTGTCCCATACCGGCTCCGATCAAGCCCTGCATAATGGGCACCTCGGTAAGAGTTGCGAAGTACATCAACGCTCCTGCCACCGAGGCGATGAGATTGGCTCCCACCGAGTTGCCGCCCACCAGAGAGGCGATCCAGCGCTCCGGGATCAGAGCCATATGCCCCGGGCGTCCCAAGAGAAATCCCGCCACCAACACGCCGCCGAATAAAAGCGGCAGGATCTGTACGGCAAAATCCCTTGTGGCAGTAACCCAATAGACCAGTTCATCCTTTCGGAACCAGCGTACCAGGGAGTAGACCAAGAGCAATCCGAAGGCCCCCGTTATGGCGTACTTGAAGCGGTATATGAAGTCCCACGCAACCAGAGAACCTCTGGAGGGCGCCCAGTTCACGAATACCAGGATGCCGATCATGCTGGCCATGTAAAGCGCCGTTTGTCCCAAGGTGCGTTCTTCTGCACCGCTAAAGCCGGCGAACATCGCCTTGTCTGTTGTTCGGGCTTCGTCCTCCTTGCGGAAGATCAGGTGCATCATCAGCCCGATCACGAAGGCGAACAGCACCGCCCCAACTGCACGGGCCACTCCGATACGTAATCCCAGCACCTTAGCCGTCAGTATGATGGCCAGCACGTTTATCGCGGGTCCCGAGTAAAGAAAGGCCACCGCCGGCCCGATTCCCGCTCCTTTCTTGTAGATGCCTTTGAAGAGCGGCAGAACCGTGCAGGAACACACAGCCAAGATCGTCCCGGACACCGAGGCCACGCTGTAGGCTACTATCTTTTTCGCCTGGGGACCGAGATAGCGGATTACCGCCTGCTGATTGAGGAAAACGGTGATGGCCCCGGCGATGAAAAAGGCAGGCACCAGACACAGGAGCACGTGCTGTCGGGCGTATTCGGCCAGCATAAGCAAGGACTCCTGCACCGCAGCCGACACCTTCCCGGAGGCGAAGGGTACGAAGTAGGCGAACAGGAACACCCCGATGAGGATCAGCAGGGCCCGATTCTGCTTGTTCTTCAAGAACTGGAGCAACCCAAGCCTTGATTTGGTTGCCTGCGCGGCTTCACTCATCGGCGATTTTCTCAGTCAGCGCGAAGGCTGTCTTCGCAATCAGCTCCGGGGTAATCTCGGTTTTTCCCTTTGCCACTCCGTAGTCGGTCATCACGAAGTGGTTGAAGGGGATGCCGAAGTTCTCGAAGATTTTTTCCCCGCAGGCCACGGGGCAACCGTCGATCACCAGATTTCCCCCGGCGGCCTTGGCGGATTCCACAAATCCCGAAGGCCCGCCACCCATGGCCGCCAGGCAGGTCATCTTGCCGATGCCGAGCTTGGCCAGACGACGCGCCGCGTTGTCAGCTAAATATCCGGTATTGGCCGCTCCCGAAAAAGCATACAGCAGCTTCACCGGGACGTTGGAACCGCAACAGCATTCGGCCATTTTATTTGCCTGCCTGCAGGATGCGGACGATCTCATCCTTATTGAGCACTTTGCCGGCGCTCTTGACCACCCCATCAATGGCCAGAGCCGGGGTCATCATCACACCCAGGTTCATAATCTCATCGAGATCTGTGACCTTTTCCACACTCGCTTCCAGGCTCGTGCCCCTCAGCGCTTCTCGAGCGTTCGCCTCCAGCTGCCGGCATTTTGGGCAGCCAGTGCCGAGGATCTGAATCTTCATCAACTTCTCCTATGAATAATGTTTTCTATTTGGCAATATAACCAATAATACAATATCTGTCAACACACCCGCACAACGCTACCTCACCCAAGTGTTCCAGCCGCCTTTACAGCTGTTCGATATCTCCCTTGCGGAGGTCTTTGGGGCTCTGCTGCGCAAAGGTTGTTCTGCAGCTTAATGACGGCTCCTATCTCATACCGCCCACATCTGCTACGCCTCTTGCACCGCTTTTGCCGTTCGGCAGTGCGGTAAATCCAGATCGCATCCCGGGAACCAATGGCAGGTACGCTTGCAGATGCCCACCAGCATCAGCATAACCGGCACCTCAATCAGCACTCCTACCACGGTAGCCAGGGAGGCTCCCGAAGAAAGGCCGAAGAGCATCGTGGAAGTAGCGATGGCCACCTCGAAGTGGTTGGAAGCTCCAATCATGGCCGCAGGAGCGGCGTCCCGGTAGTTGAGCTTCAGGAGCCTGGCCAGCCCATAACCCAACCAGAAGATCAGGTTGGTCTGGATGAACAGAGGAATGGCGATCCACAGGATGGTCAGCGGATTACCGAGGATGACCTCTCCTTTGAAGGAAAAAAGAAGCACCAGGGTAACCAGCAGGGCGATGATTGTAATCGGTGTGAGCACGTGTAGAAACTTCTCTCGGAACCACGGCTCCCCCTTGGCCCGGATGATCCAGCGGCGGGAGAAGTATCCGGCCACCAGCGGCAGGGCTACGTAGATCGAGATCGACAATACCAAAGCCTGCCAGGGTACTGGAAGCCGGCCCACGCCCAGCAGAAATCCCCCCAACACACCATACAACACCAGCATGGTCAGGGAGTTGATGGCTACCATCACCAAAGTCAGGCCATCATTGCCCCGGGCCAGATACCCCCACACCAGCACCATGGCCGTGCATGGGGCGATGCCGAGCAGAATGCAGCCGGCCAGATAACTTCGCCACAGCGGCACTTCGAGCATCTTCACCCCGTCTATCAACACGACCGTCCCGGCTCCATGCTGCGCCCCCAGCGGCAGGTCCAGACCGAACGGCATCTTGACCAGATCCATCGCCTCCGGCCCGATGAACGCGTAGAAAGCGGTACCAAGGAAAAACAGGGCGATAGCGTACATGGTGAAGGGCTTGACGGCCCAGTTCATGAAAAGCGTCAAGCCAACCGGCTTGCCGCTTTTTCCCGCCTGAATAACCTCAGCAAAGTCGATCTTCACCATGATCGGGTACATCATGAAGAACAGGCAAACCGCGATCGGGATCGACACCACAGGGGCGTCGCCCACGTAGATCGCCATGCCGTCCAGAGTACGCGCCACTGCCGGCGCGATCCTGCCAAGCACGATACCCACGCCGATACACAGCGCCACCCACAGGGTGAGATACTTTTCGAAAAAGCTGATGCCTGTAACCCTCGGTGATGTATTCGGTTCTTTCATATCTTATTCCACCACTCAGTTTTTATTGTTGTTTACAACTTGGCAATATAGCCAACAATGAATAAATTTGTCAAGTATGTGAATTTCGGTTTTACTATCGGCGAGGTTCCCCGGACCGGAGCGGATCAGTTGACCATCTTTGAAGTTTTTGGCAAATTAGGAAAATAGGAAGGAATCAATGACAGAATCAGACAAGATGCGAAGCGAGGCAAGAGCACGAATCCTCAAGGCGCTTGCTCACCCCAGTCGTATTTTCATCGTAGACAAGCTCTCCGAGCAACCACACTGTGTATGCGAGCTCACCGAGATGATCGGTGCCGATATCTCTACGGTGTCGAAACACCTCTCAATCTTGAAGAACGCCGGTATTATCACCGACCGTAAGGAAGGTACAACGGTGTATTACTCCCTGGAAGCGCCATGCCTGTTGCGTTTCATTGGATGCGTCGAACAGGTAATCGAGCAAAACATCCAAAAACAGCTTGCCAGTCTTCAGAGCCGGTAAGCCGCACCACCAAGGATAGGGATGGCTAGGATGCCTCAGGCATTCACATATAGATAAGACAAGCGTCACCTCTGGTAATGGGCACAGCAGAATAAACAGCCATGAAAGAGAAAATTCGTTTTATCTGTGTGTATAAATCGGGCCGATCCAGGGCCTGCACTGGCCGTTGGAAGATCCCTCCCAGGTAACCGGCACCCATGAGGAGAAGCTGAATAAGGTATATGTGCAAAGTGGCTTCCAAATCCAGAGCTTTCCTGTCCACTTCAGATTACAATACTACCTACCACATGCGAAGGCGTCACGAGTTGGACGTATTGACCACCTTAATCGTCTTTGGACTGGTGTTCTTTCACACGGCAAGCATCTTTTCCGGACACCAGCTCATTACCAACAAAATGCAAAGCGAGTTGACCACCATTTTGGCATCACTGGTGGTGGCCTCAGAGTTCATCTGGATCATGCCGGTTATGATGCTGGTCGCCGGGATAGCTGCTTGGCACTCGATGCAGCGTAGGACCGCAAAAAAGTTCCTTCGCGAACGTCTCCTGCGCCTGGGTGTGCCCTTTCTCACCGGTCTGGTTCTGGTTAATCCGCCCCAGGTGTACTACTATCTCCGGGCCAACACCGGTCTGTCCACGGGATTCTTATCCTTCCTCCCGCAGTACTGGAATATCAGGTTTTCACTGCTGTCGTTTCCCTACTTCCTCGAACCGGCAGGAGCGGAGGACACCTTTAGTGTCATCCACCTCTGGTTCCTCATATTTCTGCTGGTCTACACTTTGCTCCTCCTGCCGCTGTTCCTCTACATGAAAAGACCCACAGGGAAGCGTCTGGCAAACAGTGTCAGCGGTTTCCTCTCCCGGCGCTTCGCCGTTTTTTTGTGGGCTATCCCCATCGCCTTGCTCGAGGCTTTCCTGGGCGCCATTTGGCCAAGTGGCTGGAACCGCTGGATCTGGCCTTTCATCATCCTGTTCGGCTACCTGTCGGCGGGGGACGCCCGTCTCACTGCGGCTCTGGTGCGCCATCGTATCCTGGCACTGGTGACAGGCTTAGTCGGATTCTTGGTTTTCTTCATGGGGACGGGCATGCTCAGTGGCCTCGGGATAGATCCCTGGACCGGGCACGAGGGACCGGCCATCATCCTGCGGCTCATCAAGGGTAGTGCGAGCTGGTGCCTTACTGTAGCCGTGGTGGGCATCGCGACACGCATCGGCCAACGGCGGGCCGCCGAGACGAATCGTACGCCTATCCACCCCACGCTCTGGAGCCGTCTGGCTGCTTATGGCCGCCAGGCGCAGCTGCCCTACTATGTCCTGCACCAGACACCCATCATTGCCATCGGCTACTATGTTGTGGGGCGCAACTGGCCCGTGTTGGTCAAGTTCTGGATCATCTGCCTCGGTTCGCTGACAATAACATTGCTGGTTTATGAGCTGCTGGTTCGGCGAATCGGCGTGCTGCGCCTGCTCTTCGGCATGAGAGGCAAGGGACAGGACAGACAAGGGAAGCGCAGATAAGCATATCCCAACATTCGTTGATTGAGCAATGAGGGATTCGAATCTACGACAGTAGCCTTAGTCCGAAGTGGCAATCGTTTTTTTTTGAAAATTTTCTTTTCACGCAATATATCTTATTTAATTCATCGATTTGTTGTTTGACTTTTTCATTCTTGTAGATCTATAATCAGTGGACTCTTCGTCGGCTATCTCCATCCAACTCGAAAACGCAAGGAGGAAACAGAAGAGTTGGATTACATCTTGGCCATCGACCAGGGAACCAGCGGCACTAAAACTGTCGTCTTCGGCAACCAGGGTAAGATCATCCGCAAGGCCACAGCGGAACTAAAATCGTACTTCCCTTGCAGCGGTTTTGTCGAGCAAGATCCGCAGGAGATCTATCAGAACGTTCTCGACTCTGTTAGGAATTGTCTGGAAGGCTTCAAGGATCGGATACGCTGCTGTGGAATTTCTAACCAGCGAGAGACCTTTTTGCTTTGGGATGGTTCGGGTCGACCGCTGTGTCCGGCGGTAGTTTGGCAGTGCAAAAGGTCGATTGAAATCTGCGAACGACTCAAGAAATCCGGGATTGAAGAGGAGATCAAAAAACGTACGGGATTGATAGTGGATCCCTATTTCTCCGGAACGAAGCTAATCTGGTTGATGGAAAACGATTCTTCAGTGAAAAACGCTGTACAGCGAAAAGAGGCGTTTTTCGGAACCATAGACAGCTGGATTCTCTACAAGCTTACAGACGGAAAAAACTACTGTACCGACCACACGAACGCTTGCAGAACTCTGTTCTTCAATCTTGACACTCTCGACTGGGACCCCATCCTGCTAGAGGCGTTCGGTCTGCAGAAGCTCAGGCTTCCTGAAATCCTTCCTTCTTCAAGCGATTTTGGCGAAACCGACTTCGGAGGCTTGCTCTCCTATAAGGTGCCCCTTACCTCGATGATCGGCGATTCCCATGCTGCCGCTTTTGGAGAGGGTTGCTTTTCCGCCGGCACAGCAAAGGCGACCTTGGGTACCGGAACATCGATCCTAATGAATACCGAAAGCAACCGAATTAGCTCTGAAGCGGGTATGGTTTCGACAATCTGCTGGAGTACGCCAAACAGGGTGGATTTTGCTTTGGAGGGAATTATTGTGACCACCGGAGGCACGATCAAGTGGCTCCGTGATCAACTCGGCCTGTTTGCAGAAAGCCCACGGACCGAAGCCATGGCCCAATCCGTTGCGGACAACAACGGAGTGTATCTGATCCCGGCCTTCAGCGGCCTCGGCGCTCCTCACTGGAAGATGAGCGCAAAAGCAGCAATCCTGGGACTGACCTTCGACTGCGACAAAAACCACGTGGTACGAGCTGCCCTGGAGTCCATTCCTTACCAGATAAAAGACGTGATTACGGTCATGGAGAAGGATAGCGGCATCGAGCTGAAATCTCTGAAAGTGGACGGCGCCATCTCCGCCAACGGATTTGTTGTTCAGTTTCTAGCTGATCTTCTAAACACACCCGTAGAGAATGTTGGGATCCAGGAAGTATCGGCTCTGGGCGCTGCCTACTTGGCCGGTCTGGGGGCGAACATCTTTGCGGACATCGACGACATCGAAGCCCTTAGAGGTACGCTGAAGAGCACAAAACCCTCATCCCAAAGAGCACAGCTGGAACGCTGGTACGAGCAGTGGCGGGCAAGGATAGACCAGATTTCATGAGTCAGGTTATCGACTGACCTGTTATCAATACATATTACACAGTATTCGCAAAGGACGAATGAAATGATGCTGGCCCAACAGAGACGGACAAAAATTCTGGAACTGCTTCAGGAAGAGGGAAGCGCCCGGGTTAGCTCCTTGAGCAAATTGTTCGGGGTATCGGAACCAACAATTCGTCAAGACCTCGAACGCCTAGAATCCTACGGCTATATTTCACGGGAACACGGCGGAGCCTACCTGAAAACGATCCCCGAACAGGTTCGAAGCCTGACCCTCCAACACACCGAAAACATGGACAAGAAGATGAGAATCGGCAAGACGGCTGCCGGTTTGATAAATGACGGAGACTTCATCATCCTCGATTCCGGTACCACGGTCACCGAGATCGCAAAAAATCTGGAAAGCAAGAAAGGTCTGAAGATCATCACCAATTCTTTGAACATCGCCCTACTGCTGGGAGCCCACTATGAGTTTGAGGTGATGGTAACCGGGGGAGAGTTCAAAGCCCCGACTTTGTCCCTTTCGGGAGAAAAAGCAGCCGACTTTTTCGAGCAGATCTATGTTAACAAGCTGTTTCTGGCTACTGGAGGTGTGTCCATTGAAACAGGTCTCACCTACCCCGGTTTCAACGATCTTCAAGTTAAAAAGGCCATGATAGAATCCGCTTCGGAGGTTTATCTTGTGGCCGATTCGACAAAAATCGGCAGAACTTCTTTTGCCGCTCTCGGTCCCGTGGAACTGGTTCAATGTCTGATCACCGACGGAGATATCGATCCACAAACCAAACAGAAACTGGAAAATCGGGGCATCAAAGTAATTATTGCCGAATAGGTGACACGCTGTACGGGGAACGCCGCCCGGCAGCACTACGACATAATTAGTCCGCCGTCCACATTGATTGTCTGTCCGGTGATGTAGGCGGCATCATCTGAAGCCAGGAATGCGACCAATCCCACCTTGCTGGCCGCGTAATGGGGGGTGTAGATGAAGCCCTCCCGGGCCTGTCCCGAGGCGGTGTTGATCAGCCGCCCGGAGCGCTATGCCCCGGCCGATGCCCCGACTTGCGCCGGTGACCACGACTACCTTGCCTTCAAACCGATGCAGCTTGTTCATTTTTGTTATTTCTCCACGCGTGTCGGCGGTTCAGCAGCTCCTGCCCCGCATTGACGATCCCCTTCTGATCGATCCTATAGTATGCACGGATCTGTTCTCTTGGTCCCGCTTTGGAGAACTGCCCCTTGGTAATCCCCAAACGAAGCAGCTCCACGGACACTCCCTGTTCGGAGATGATTTCGGAAATCAGTGCGCCCAGCCCGCCGTGAAGGCTGTGTTCCTCCACGGTGATAACCCTTTTGGTCTTGCTGATCGACTCTACAATGCCCTGCTCGTCGAGGGGACGAATCGAGGAGACATTAAGCACCTCCGTAGAAATACCCTTTTCCTCCAGTTCCCCAGCGGCATAAAACGCCTCGTATACCACAGATCCAACGGCTGCAAGGGTGAGGTCGCGCCCTTCATGCAATACCTCCACCGCCCCAAGCTCAAACTTGTATTCAGCGGTGTGGAGATAGGGAAACTTTCCGCTGTCCATCCTCACATAAACGGGACCCCGGTGCTTCAGCGCGAATTGCAGGATCTGCTCAGTTTCGACAGGATCTGAAGGAGCCAAAATCACGATGTTCCCCAGTCCCTGCATGATCGAAAGATCATCAATGGCGTGGTGCGTGCTGGCAAGCGAACCGTAGCACACTCCCGCATTCAGTCCCAACAATTTGACGTTTGTGTCTGTATAGCACACATCGTTTTTAACCTGCTCATTCGAGCGGGAGATCAAAAACGGAGCTGCATTCGCCGTCACAGCGACATACCCACCCAGGGACAGCCCGACGGCAACCCCGACCAGGTTCTGCTCAGCTATGCCGACATCAATCACCCGGTCGGGGTACTTCTCCCTGAACGGAGCGATCTTAGAGGTACTGGTAGAATCGCCGACCACCACGGCGAGGTTCACACCCTCCTCGACCGCCCGAATAAAGGTCTGTATCATAACCTCCCGCAGATCAGTCCTCTCGCCGCCTTCCATGTTTTTCCCCTACTCCAACTCTCGTATGGCCTTCATTACCTGATCGTCCACTGGGATCTTGTGATGCCAGGCTGCCCGATCCTCAATGAAAGAAACTCCCTTGCCTTTGATCGTGCGGGCCAGAATGACATGAGGTTGTCCGCCGTTCAGATCCAGGGCGGCTATCGTCTCGATAATCTCAGCTATGTCGTGCCCGTCCACGGATTTCACGTCGAATCCGAAAGCTTCCCACTTAGCCTCCAATGGCTCAAGGGGCATTATCTTTTCGGTACGGTCAGCCAGCTGAAGGGTGTTGCGATCGACAATTACGATAAGATTGTCCACTTTGAATCCAGCCGCACTCATGGCCCCTTCCCAAACTGAACCTTCCTGCAGCTCGCCGTCGCCGGTAAGAACAAACACGCGAAAATCTCTACCGCTGAGCTTGGCGCTAAGGGCAAGTCCCACCCCTACGGACAATCCGTGACCAAGGGCACCGGTGTTCAGTTCGATTAAGGGGGTTTTCTGCCGAACCGGGTGACCGGGAAGCTGGGAATCGAATTGAAGATACGTTTCAAGAGAGGATTCGTCGATGAATCCCGCCTCGGCCAGGGTGCAGTAAAATCCGCCAATTCCGTGCCCTTTGCTGAGAATAAACCGGTCTCGCCCAGGATCATCTAGATTATTCTTGTCGAGCTTGAGAACGCTGAAAAACAGCGCGACAAGAATGTCGACTTCCGAAAGATCCGCTCCTGTATGTCCCTGTCCGGCATGGGAGTTCATGCGAATTACATTTTTTCGAATGTTCTTCGCTTTCTGCTCAATCTGGGATATCGGTAAGGAGCTCATTCTACAAACGTAATGTTGCTTTTAAGGGTGCATATACAAAAACAAATTAACACAAGTGTTTTAGATTGTCAAATGAAAAGATCTGAAAGTATCACAAAAAATTCTAGCAATATTAATCGAAAATAATAAGTATATAGATATGAATAAAAGATAAACGAAAAATAAACGGTACTCTGGAGAGAGGAAGGCTTGATATATCCTGTTTGCATATCTTTCTTGCTGATTCTCCGGCAGTCCAGGCCGTTGTCTCCACCTGCAGCGATATCCGCAATATCAGCTTTCAGCTCTGGAAATCCACTGTAGCCAGAATGTTTGGACAGACGGTTGATCGTCGCCTCACTTCATTGGGCTGCTTAAATGAACAATTATTCGAGATAGATGATTTGCTATCAACCGAGCTTGACAGGTGAATTTCTTCGCGGGATAATCAGGTCGCGATATGAATTCCTTGAAAGTGAGCGGAGGACCTGGTGACGAGTGGGAAAAGCCGGAACACTCTGCGATATATTAAGGAACCAGAATATGAAAATACAGCAGACCTTTGGCGTCATGGTAGGAAGCCGGGATTTTTTCAATCCAAAGCTGGCCGGTGAGGGCAGGAGGAAACTGCTGGCCAAGCTGGAGAAGATGGGCTTCAAGACGGTGATACTGCCGGAAAACGCCACCTCCACTGGGGCGATAGAGACTATCGAAGACGCCCACAAGTGTGCCAGGCTGTTCAACGAGAAGCGCTACGAGATAGACGGAATTGTAATTAGCCTTCCCAACTTCGGGGACGAGCTTGGGATCGCCAACGCTCTGGATGAGGCGCAGCTGCGTGTACCGATTCTGGTGCATGCCGAGGACGATGATAATGACAAGGTGGACATCCAGCAGCGGCGGGACGCCTTCTGCGGAAAGCTATCGGTGTGCAACAACCTCTACCAGTACGGTTTTGCCTTTACCGACACCACCTACCACACCTGCAAGGCGGACGGCGAGGTATTCACCAAGGATCTGGAATTTTTCTCCCGGGTCTGCCGGGTGGTTCAGGGCCTTCGTCAAGCGAGGATCGGTCAGGTGGGTGTCCGTCCGGTCGCCTTTAACACGGTTCGGGCCAGCGAAAAGCTGCTACAGGCCACCGGCATCACCGTGGTTCCGGTGGATCTCTCGGAGATGTTCGCCACCGCCGTGAAACTCAAAGACGATGAGAAGGCGGTGAAGGACAAGGTGGCCCAGATGCATGATTACGGTTCCATTCCCGGAGAGATCCTTGACGCCAACGTCGTTCGCAACGCAAAATTCTGTGTGGCCCTGGATCGTTGGATCGAGGAAAATAACATCGATGCCTGCGCCGTGCAATGCTGGACCTCTATTCAGGAGAACTACGGCTGTGCCTCCTGCACGGCTATGAGCATGTTGGGGGAGCGGTTGATCCCTTCAGCCTGCGAGGTGGACATCGCCGGGGCGGTTTCCATGTACGTCCTGGCTTTGGCTTCGGGAAATCCTTCAGCCCTCACGGACTGGAACAACAACTTCGGAGAAGACCGGGAAATGTGCGTGGTCACCCACTGCAGCAACTACCCGAAGGGCTTCATGGGAGCTCCCATCGAGATCTCGAATTTAGACATTCTCGGGGCTTCTCTGGGCTACGACCGTTCCTTCGGGGCCATCAAGGGTAAGATCGCCGCGGGACCAATGACCTTCTTCCGTATGGACACCGACGACACGGAGGGGGAGATCCACGCATATCTGGGAGAAGGCGAGTTCACCGACGATCCCTACGGCATGGCCGGCGGCATCGGGGTCTGCCGGGTTGAAGACCTGCAGGAACTAATGAAGTTCATGTGCAAGAGCGGCTTCGCGCACCACGTGGGCATGGTGCGCTCCCACTGTGCCGATGTGATCGAGGAGGCGGTGACCACCTACCTGGACTGGGAGTTGTACCGGCACAGCTGAACAAGCGGAGACTCAACTGATCGATTTCAACAAGTTCACGCTCCCCGAACAGGTGGGAGAGGATCACCTGGTGGCCAGCTAAGAGACACCGGCACCCGCTTCGGGATTGTCGGAATCCGCAAACTTCTGGGCGTGCCCGAGCGGCCCCTGCTCAACACGATGATCAAGCCCTCCATCGAGCTCACCCCGGAGCAGGGGAGGAAGCCGAAGCCGCGGGGGTGGAGCTGATATTTAAAAACGCCCTCACCTACGGGAAAAGAAAATATCTGCTTTTTTTCTGTATTTTAAAGGTTTCTTCTTCGTCCGGAAGGGGTCGACCAAGGTATCGGATAGGTCTTAAGATCCTCGGCCAGCAAAACGGGGCCGGGGAACTCCTGTTTTACCCGGGCGACAACGGACTCGCCAGCCACCTCCTGGTAGAAGTGGGTCAGCAACAGCGCTCGGACCCTGGCCGAGGCAGCAAAGCGGGAGGCCTGCAGGGGATCCAGGTGACCGTCTCCCTGGCGTACCTGCGGCCACGAGCATTCCACCACGGCCAGGTCGGCTTCCGCGGCCAGCGGCAGCAGGGACTCCTGGTAGTCCATGTCGCCGCTGTAGAAAAGGACGGTACCCTCCCCGTTCTCCAACCGGAAGCTCAGGCTGTTGTCGGTGTGGAAACTCCGCCCGGCCCGTACGGATAGGACTCCAAGTTTCGTTGGCCCTTCATTCAGCTCGAGCAGCCGGAGGTTGAGGTCCGGAAGCCAATCCCGGTCGTCAGCCATAACCCTGTCCAGCCAGGCATAAAAGCCGGAGGGTCCGGCGAGGCTCAGTCTGCCCGCCGCTTTTTCCCGCTGGAGCCAGCGGGAGTTGAGGAAAGCCGGCAGCTCGGCGACGTGGTCCCAGTGGAAGTGGCTGATTAATACCAGGGAGATATCCGTCACTTCCACACCTGCCTGGTTCAGGCGAAGAAGGCAGCCGGGACCGCAGTCAAGCAGGGCACATCCGTCTCCCTCGCGCAGCACATACCCCGCGCAACTTCGATCCTTTTGGGCGATCAGCGTTCCCGAGCCAAGTACGGTCAGCTCCATCCTCAGTTCGATCCCTGGGGGGGGCCGGAAAGGACGTGAACTTTGTTCGGGTGCACGCTCAGAGTCACCTCCCCCGTGTAGATCCCTTTGTCGCTCGGATCGAAGACATCCGCGATGATCACATGTTTTCCCACCTCGACCCAGTAGCGCACCAAAGCGCCTTCGAAGATATAGTTTGTTATCACCCCCTGAAGGCTGTTCAGGCTCTCGCCGGCCTCGGACACGGAAAGCTGGATTGTTTCGGGTCGGATGCAAAGGGTCACCTGCCCCCCCGGCTCGATTTCGAAAATTGGCTCCTCTATCCGCAACCTAGCCTCACCGATATCCACGGTGACCTCCCGACCGTTTTTTTCTGTTACCTTGCCGGGCACCAGGTTGGCGGTCCCCACAAAATCGGCGACGAACATATTTCTCGGTTTGTAGTATATCTCCCAGGGCGAACCGATTTGGATGATCTGTCCCTTGCTCATGACCGCTATCTGATCCGAGAGCGCCAGTGCTTCGGCCTGGTCGTGGGTGACGTAGATCGTGGTGATTCCCAGCCTCTTCTGAAGCTGCCTGAGTTCCGCCCTGATGTTCATGCGGAGCTTGGCGTCCAGGTTGGACAGAGGCTCGTCCAGGAGCAAAACCTCGGGCTCCATGACCAGCGCTCTGGCCAGGGCTGCTCTTTGCTGCTGGCCGCCGCTGATTTGTCCGGGACTGCGGGACTCCAAGCCCTCGATTCCGAGGTACTGAATAGTCCGCGCGACTCGTCTCCTGATCTCCTCTTGGGGGATCTTGTTGATCTTCAGACCGTAGGCGATGTTGGCGCCGATGTTCATGTGGGGAAAGAGGGCGTAGTCCTGGAAGACCATGATGGCGTTGCGCTGATGGGAAGGAACATCGTTGATCAGGCGACCGCCGATATAGATATCCCCATTGTCGAGGTTGTAGAAACCTGCAATCGTCCTCAGCATCGTGGTCTTGCCGCAGCCGCTCGGACCGAGAAAGGTGGTGAAGCTGCCCCTCGGTATGTCGATCGACACGCCCTTCAGCGCTTCCACCGGACCGAAGCTCTTGCTCGCGTTGTCGATCTTGATATGTATCGTACTCATACTCGTCCCCCGAATCAGATCCTGAATAATTCCATCCGTTTGCCGATGAGCAGTTTTGCCAGCCCGAGCACGGTGAAGGCAATCAGAAGTAGAGCCGTGGTCAGGGCGGCGGCTTTGCCGTAGAAGCCGTCGCTGACCAAATTCATGATCGTAAAGGTGGCGACTATATTGCTCGAGGTTGCCAGGAAAACTATGACGCTCAAGGTGGTGACGGCCCGGATGAAGGAAACAATAAACGCGGAAAAGAAGGAGGTCTTCACCAGCGGTGCCTCGATCTGCCATAAAATTTTCATGCTCCCCGCTCCCAGATTGGATGCGGCTTCGCCGAGCGAGGGAGAGATTTGCTGGAATGCCCCGATGCCGGTCTGATATCCCATCGAAATGTTCCAAAAGATCATACTGAGGATGATGATGGCCGCTGTGCCATACAGGTCTATGGGCGGTCTGGTGAAGGCGACGGAATAGCCGATCCCGAAAAATATCCCCGGTAACGCCGCCGGCAGGATGCAGGTAAAATCCATCAGCTTGTGCAGCGGGAAGCGCTTGCGGGAAACCAGATAGGATGCGGTAATGGAAAAGGCCGCACTGGTGAAGCCGGCTGCTACCGCGAAGGTCAGGCTGTGGATCAGCTCGGGCGAACGGGAAAAAATGCTGCGGATATATGCCAGCGTCGGTGTCCAATCAAAACCCCAGCCCCTGACAAAAGCACCGGCAACCAGGGCAACGTACACCAGGATGACCATTACCGATACCAGGAAGCAGAAGCTGAACAGTGACCAGCGGATGAACCATTTGGTCGGTTCCCGTTCAACCTGGCTCGGTTTTCCCGTGATCGTGATATAAGAGCTTCGTCCAACCCAGTAACGCTGGATCAGAAAAATCGCCAGTGACGGGAGTAGAAGGATCGAGGAGAGCACGGCTGCACCGCTCACATCTCCCCAGCCTTCCACACGCAGCCAGGCTTCCGTAGCCAATACTGAGAAATCCCCGGCGATCATAATGGGATTCCCGAAATCCGCCAGGATGAGAATCGACACGAGCAACGCCGCTCCCGCCACGCCGGGCCTGGCCAAAGGAAAGGTTATCGTTCGGAACAGGGTGAATCCGGTTGCTCCCAAATTGCGCCCCGCGTATTCCAGACTTGGTGCAATCGATTGAAGCACGCCCTCCATGACCAGGGCCGCGACCGGGAAAAAAGCGATCGTCTCGGAAAGCCAGAGACCGTGCCACCCCAAAATGCTCACCCTCAAGCCGAACAGGTGTGCCGTGATCAGGCCGTTTTTTCCGAACATCATCAGGTAGCTGAAGGCCACCATGAAGGGAGGGGAAAACAAGGGCAGGATCGAAATAAGCTTGAAAACCGATTTCAGCGGCACGTCGGTTCTGGTTACGGTGTAGGCAAACAAAAATCCGAACAGGGTGGCCGTGGAGGTGGAGAGAATCACCATCAGCAGGCTGTTACGGATAGCCCGCAGATAGCGAATGTTCCTCGGTACCTCGACGAAATCCTTCAGGGTTGGATAGGTAAAGACCCTGACGATCGGATAGAGAACGAACAGTATCAGACAGATACCTATTACCAGGACGGTCGCCAGCAGGAGGGGCTCCCGCAGCAACCTTGATCTCTCTTTCATCCTATTGAAGCGTGTTCGTGCATACAAGCGGGCAGACAGTTCGCATCCGTCTGCCCGCTGCTGTTGTCAGAACTTCCTCTGTGAACTCTCCGGTGCTCGTTCCGGGCGGCTGTCCCGGAATTTCATGGCCGAATTACTTGCCGGTAATCTCAGCCCACTTTTTCTTCCAGGCGTCCACGTTTTCCGCGGCTTTTTTCAGATCCCACGGAGCGAAGTCGATACTCTCGAAAGCCGGAACCCCATTGGGCAGGTCCACACCTTTGCGCACAGGGTAGCGATAGCCGTTCCTGGCATTGATCGCTCCTGCTGTGGGAGATAGCAGGAAATCGATGAACTTTTTGGCCGATTCGAGGTGAGGAGCTCCCTTGATAATGGAAGCAGCACCGATCTCGAAACCAGTGTCCTTGGGAAACACCACCACGATAGGCAGGTTGCCCTGGATCTTTTGCTTTAGAGTGTCATGTCCCCAGGCGAAGCCGACGATGGCCTCTCCCTGGCTGACCAGGGGAATCGATCCGTTGGCGCCCTTGGTGTACTGGGCTACGTTCTTATCGAGCTTTCGGATATAGTCGAAGCCCGCCTGTTCGCTGCCCAGGCGGAATATCTGGGCGCAGAGCATCAGATAAGCACCGCCGGTGGTGGCCGGGTTGGAAGCGATCACCTCCCCTTTATAAACGGGGTCGAGTAGATCGTCCCACGTGCTTGGAGGTTTGATCCCCTTTGGCGCCACCTCCTCCTGGTAGCGCTTCTCGTTGTACAGCAGACACAAAGCGCCCAGGTACCAGCCGGTCCAGTAGCCGTCGGCATCCGTGAACTGGCTGGAAATACCGGCCTGCTTGATCACCGGAGACGCGTACTTCTCGAGGAAGCCGCCGTCGGCCAGTTCGGTGTGATAATTGGTATTGCCGCCGATGAAAACATCGGCCCGAGGATTCGGCGCCTCTGTCTTGATCCGTCCGGAGACAGTACCCGCCTGTTCGAGCTGTACGACCACTTCGGCGGGAATTCCCGTTTCGGCGGTAAAGGCCTGGGCCAGCTCATTGCTGGTTTTTTCATCCAATGCCGCGTAGATGAGCACCTTCTTCTCCGCCTCCGGCTGCCCGGTGGTAAAGGCGGGCAATGCCAGCAGTACAATGAGAAGAACAAGAGCTACTCGTTTCATATAACACCTCCCTTAGTGTGTGTTTTTCTCTCCGCACCCGCAGGATCGTCTGATCATCAATTCGGTGGGGAGTAGAATCCTGTTTTTTCGTATTCCTGAGCCTTCGAGCATCAGGATGATGTTCTCCACCGCCACGGCTCCGATCTCGGCCATGGGTTGCCTAACCGTGCTCAAGGGCGGACAGAGAAATTCTGCAAAAAAGTCATCGTCAAAACCGGCTACCGCCACGTCTTGGGGGACTCTGATACCCTGCTCGTAGAAATAATTCAGCACTCCCAAGGCCATCTGGTCGTTAGCGGCAAACACCGCCTCCGCCCTGTCCCGGGAGAAGAAATCAGCGGCGGCTCGAAACCCCCCTTCTCGGGTAAAATTTCCTTCCACGGACCTTAGGGAATCCGGATTGACTCCGCGCTCGCTGAGCCCCACCTTGAATCCGTAGATGCGGTCGTTGGAGTCGATTTTTTTTGGAGGTCCGGTAATGAACAGTATGTCACGGAAGCCATGATCGACGAAGTGATGAGCCATCTCTCGCGCTCCGCCCACATTGTCCACGCCGATGTAGAGCACCCCATCGTCGGTCGGCTTACCGATGAAGATGAAGGGCAGACTATTTGCGGTGAGCTTGTTGATAATCGTCCGATCCACCTCTGGGTCGCCGGAGTTGCGGATGATATAGCCGTCAGCCCGCTGCTCTTCGATAAGCCGCAGTACTGAGCTTTTGTATTCCCTGGTCTGAATGAGAAGGTGGTAGTTCCGCTCCTCCGCTACCTCGTCGGCACTTTCCAGAAGATTGGCGTAATAGGGCATGGTCACATCGGGGAGGAGGATGGCGATCATGTTCCGGCGTCCTCCTGGTAGAGCCCGGGCAGATGCGTCGGGCACATACCCGAGTTCGGCGATGGCCTTTTTGACCTTTTCTATGGTCGCCGGTTTGACGCTGCGCTCGCGGTTGATCACCCGAGAAACCGTTGCCCGGGAAAGGCCGCAGCGGCTGGCCACGTCTTCGACGGTGACTCGGTGGTTGGCTCGCTTCAATTGCATTACTTTTGTTTACTTTATGAAAACGCTCTCATAATGTAACATTAACCCATGGGGCTGTCAAGCAGCCACGGATTTAGAACGATGATTTCTCGGCTTGCTCGCCCAATCGTTTATTCAAGTTGCATACTGGAGGCACACCTCGCCGGGCTTTCGGAGTACGAAACATTCTTCTCCCGTTTGCTGAGCGAACAGACCATACTTCCCCCCTATGCGCGCATCACTCTGCTGGGCATCCAGTCTGCAATTTCGTATCACCTTTCAATAGCCGCGGAAGCACAAATGCAGGCTTCCGCGACAAAGCGAATGCCGATCCATCTGCTGTTCAACACCCGGCTGGGCCTGGTCCACCACTACCTGATTAATCGAGATCTTTTTGCACCGGGTAAATCAGTTCTGTCCATACGCGGAGAGGAGTTGATTAATCATTTCATGTCACTCTTGAGTCCAAAGTAATGGAGGAGATTATAGAAAAGAGATGTATTTCCTGCGATCTCGATGAGGGTGAGATTCTCGATGAAGCCACCGGCAACGTAGATAGCCTGACGGAGCAGCAGATCTAAAAGGCGGTCCGGGAGCTGATTAAGGGACGCACGAGCTTCTTTATCGCTCACCGGCATTTGCTCTACCGCCGGGAGGCGGGTTCTTCGACAACCACCAAATACCCTTCCGGTATTTCCGCAGAATCGGCGGTAAAAGGAACCGCGGTGATCAGGAACCTACGCTCCGGCTGTTCGCGGGTTCGAATCTCCAGAGTCTTCTCCGCGTCTCCAAGGGGAAACAGGTTACCCAGGAGAGCCGGCTCTCGCCAGTGCAGGCCCGGGTCGTCCACTTCCTCTTCCAAAACGGCCAGACATTCCTCCCCCCGCTTGTTCATGTACGCCAGTCGCCCCTCCGTATCCAGGAAAAGAACGCCCACATTCATGCTCTGCAGTACGGATTCAAATCTCCTCGTCTGTGCCGCTACCAGGTGTCGTACCCGTCCCACCGCCGCCAGCCCCTGCTCCAAAACGTCGCGAATCAGCCGCGCGTGATGGCCGGAATAGGCGTTCGTCTGGACGGCACCGAGGACTACAACCCCAACGAAGGTGCTTTCAGCCTGCAGAGGAATCGCCAGGTGGGAGCCGAGTCTTTCCAAGCTGGGGCTGCCCGAGTTCTCCACGCTCCATTTGTTAGATTCCCAAAGACCGTACAACACTTGGAGGTACTCAATCCCAGCCGACGACAGGCAGACCTCTTCTAGCCAAAGTCGGACCTCCGCTCGAGCCGCCGCCGTCAGCGGAGCCTGACTCCTGGTCCAGATCCGCGCCTGCCCTGCTTCAATTACGAATCCCGCTGCGACATCCCAGGCCACGACCCGGTTTAAGTGCACCAGCACTTCCTGCAAAAGATCTTGATAGGCGCTGTGGTACCCTATCCGGCCGGACAGGTAGTGAGCGATGTGGAGCTCGAAAGTGCGCTGGTGAAGCTCTTCTTCCAGCTTCTGGCGGCTTTCCCGCAGGCGTCTCAGCATCAGGTTCCGAGCCTGGAGTACCTCCCCAAGGTCATCGTGGGGAATAAGCTCTGGGGGGATGATTCCGGCGGGTTCGTTCTCGAGGGATAGCACCGAACGAGAACTCTGGGTCATAAGCCGGAGCGGCTTCACTAAAATCCGCTCCAGACCCAACCAGAACATCCCGATCAGCAGTCCGGCGCCTATCAGGAGCAGCGGAATGGTTCGGTAGAACAGCACGTGCTGCAGCCCCAAAGTTTCCTGCGGTGAACGGACAGCCAGAAGCGTATCTCCTCCGCTGAGGTGTGCGAACAGCTCAGTGATGGGGCCGCCTCGGGAGGGAATCGTTCGTGCGTTGGCTGCGCCCTGCGCAACCAGCAGGGAGCCTATATCCACAGGCAGCGGGTAGGGAATGTCCACCAACTTCCGTCCATTCATCTCTCCAGCCGTAGAAGCAAGCACCTCACCGGCATGATCCAGGATATAAAGCTGCTCTCCCCGCGGCATCCTGGCAAAAACGGACTGCAGGAGCGTGCCTGCCCTGAGCTGGCCCCAGAGTACTTCGATGGCCGGCACCAGTTCGGTGGCGTCGTCGATGAACTCTTGCCTCGCCACCCGCTCCGACAACCAACGGCTGGCCAGAAACTCCAGGGGTAAAGAAATACCAAGGGAAAGCACCAGAGCGGCTATCCCTAGGAGAATGATCTTCGTGCGTACGGTGAGTACCATGCTGAACTCCCACCCGGAAGCTGTCCGAATCGAGAAAATCATTCTGGAACAGGAACCTTTCAGAATGCTTTCCTCAACATTACATTTACATTACACCTAATTTCAGCGTACCGGCAGTACGACCGCCCTCACGCTCTTCTACCGTCTTAATAGGCTCAAAGTCTTGGCATGGTTCGGCTACAGTTCACGGCAAAGATCCTCAGAGGCCTGGACGCGACGAGAGAATGCGGACTGTAAAGGTCGTGCCCTTCGCCACCTCGGAGGTTACCTCGATGCGCCAGCCCTGACCCTCGATGATGCTTTTTACGGTGGTGAGCCCCAAGCCCATGTCCTGTTCCCGTCTGGAGTTGGTGGCCCTGAAAAGTGGATCGAAGATGAAAGGTAACAATACAAGGTGATGCCGCCCGTACAAATCTATCCGTGATCGCGGCCAATTCCCCTCCAACCGGGTGTACGCCGGCCTCCGGCAGCCTCATCGAAGAATAACCTTATTGGTTTGGTCAAGATAATCTAATTAGGTTATTCCCGCGACCATCTCAGGAATATCGAAAAAGCCGCGGCGGCGTTCGCAGATCGGGAAATCACCGCCCTGATCCACGGAGGGGGTCTGTGCTCTCCTTTCGTGTTCAGGCAGTTGGGGAAGCTCAAATCCTTCTGTCCCCGAATGTACGCCGTTTGTGGTGACAGTGGAATCGACGGAAACATCAATGAAGACAAACTTGGCTTGGATATTATCTACATACAAGCGAAACGATGGGACAATGTGGTCGGAAGACCGGAAATCCAGAAGTTCGCCGGTGCCCTGTTAGGCCGCAAGGCGAAAAAAGGGATCTGCATAACGACTTTGGGTTACACCCAGGAAACGCTCGATTATGCCCAAAGCCTTGAGAACAAAGTTGTGTTGATCGACAAAGTGAGGCTGGCTCAACCGAGGATCGAGCACAATCTGGATGTTACCATAACTCGGTAGCTTAGGACTCACCGCTGCTGTCTCTCCTCCCCCTCGGGGGAGGAGAATTTTTAAGATTTTTTCGCCTCCTTCTTCATATTCCAGAAAAGAGCGTCCACTTCTCCTCAACACAGGCTCATAGATTGCCGTGGAGCCTTTTTCTAGAGCAAGGTGGTATCCCCGGTACCCCCTGATTTGTGGCTCTCGCGGCTCGTTCGGTTTTTCCCCGGCGCCCATTCGTTAGGACGTCGAAACCTGTTCCTATAGCTTTCACTCTTCACTGGCCACGGGGTTGGGTGAATGAACTGAGAACCAAGGGACTGCAGGGAACAGAGCTCGCCCAAGCCCAATGCCATACCATCTCGCGAACTCGGTGCAGAAGTGGGTCTCAAGGACTCCTACCTCTTGGAGGCTTTGTACCATCTTCGCCGCAGCGGATGGATTGACTCTGTACGAAGAGGTCTGTATACGCTGTCCTCCTCGATTCCCGGGGTGAACCCTGCCCACGAGTACGAGGTGGCCATGGCCCTGGTTACTCCGGCGGCCCGCAGGAAAAGGCCCGCCCCTGAACCAGGCGCTTCACCAGAACACATTCCTGGGCGATCCGTGAAGCGGGCCCCGGAGACTACGAAAGCGCTCATGCCCCGGCCCTCCTGCCCTTACGACGATACTGCCTGATCCTCACCTTGCGACCACTCCCCTCACTCCGCCCGAGACCAGGGTCGCCACGTTCCCCAGAACGGTGGGCAGGACGAATCCCCGAGGGGAGGCCAGATACCGGGGGCGCCAGACCGGGTCCCATTTCTCCTTGAAGTGCCGAATGCCCTGGAAATTGTAGAAGGCCTCGCCATGGCGGAACACGAGGGTGCCAAGGCGATCCCACATGGGGGCTAGGGAGTTGTCCGCGAGCCCGGCCAGGGGCACCATCCCCAGGTTGAACCAGCGGTACCCTTCGGCCTTGCCCCACACCATGAGCCGGGTGAAGAGGTACTCCATGGTGGCGTTGGGGGCTTCCGGCAGGTGGCGCATCAGGTCGATCGAGAGCTCCTCCCGGTTGTCGCCGGCCCAGAGGTTGGTGAAGGCGACGACCCGGTCCTGGAGCCGCGCCACCGCAACCGGGCAGTGCGCCAGGTAGCCCTCATCGAAGCGCCCAAGAGAGAACCCCTTCTCCCGGGTGCGCTTCTCCAGCAGCCAGGCATCAGAGATCGTCTTGAGCTCGGGAAGCAGGGCGGGAACCGCATCGGGAGGGAAAACTTCGAAGGTAACCCCGTCCCGCTTGAGACTGTTCAGGGCGTGGCGCAGCTTCTTCCGAGCGCTGCCTTCCAGGGAGAAGCTGCTAAGGTCCACCCTTCCCTCCTCCCCAAGTTTGTGCAAAGCCAGACCGACGTCCAGATAGGGAGCCAAACCGCCGCCGCCGACTTCGTAAAACACCGGCCAGCAGCCCTGCCGGTCGGCCAGCTCCCGGAAGCTCCAGATCAGCTCAGGCCACTCCTGCTCCGGGCCGACGGGGTCCCCCATGCTCACGCAACTGCGGCCGGATTGCCCGTACATGACAAAAGCGTTGCCGTTCGAGCTGAACAGAAGGTTCTTGTCCCCCAGCAGAGCCAGGTTGGCACTGCTGTCTGGGGATTGACGGACAATCACTTCCAGGCGCTCCCGATCCGTCACTTCGGGAACCAGAGCCCCGCGGTGCGGCCGAAGTAGCACCCCCAGCGCCGCGACAACAGCGGCCACGGCGGCTCCTGTGAGGGCCCGCAGGGAGCGGGGAGCATGAGCGTCGAAGGCGAACTTCCACCACAGCTCCCCGGAGTACTCCACGTGTTTGTGGCTGAAACGGGTCAGCCAGGCGGTGCCGATGATCGCAAACAGCACCGCTGCGATCCAGCCGGGCCGGGCGGTCGGCCGAAACAACGAGGCCTTGCGGTAGAAAAAACGTCGGCTGGGCAGGAAGATCAGGAGCATGGCGAACAGGATGATCGCCTCCTCGTAGTCCCCGCCTTTGAGCAGCGAAAACACGATCCCGGCACCCAGCAGGGTGGAGGTCAGGAGATAGGCGGCATCCAGTCGCCGTTGCACGCCCCGTGCGAGAATAATCAGCAGTATGCCCACCACACTGCCCAGAAAGTGGGACGTCTCCACGATCGGTAGGGGCAGGATCCGCTCCAGCCAGGCCATGCGGGACGGCACCGCGGCTGTAGCTCCCGAGACCAAAAGCACCACCCCAGCAGCCACGGTCAGCACCGCCAGGATCGGCGGGCCCAGCAGGGAGCTCCAGCGTCCCACTACGTCGGTCGCCCTGCGCAGCTGCTCTTTTTTCCGGGCCACCTCCTGGCTGCCCAGCAGGACGAAGGTGGTGGCCAGCGGCAGGAAGTAGTAGATGCCACGATAGGCCAGCAAGCTGCCCAGGACGGCGGATGCAGGCAGTCGGGAGGACATCAGCAGGAGGAAGAGCGTCTCGAACACACCGAGCCCCCCGGGGACCTGGCTGAAGATTCCGGCCAGCAGGGCCAGCATGTAGATGCCCAGGAACGCCGGATAGGACAGCCCGGCCTGGGCGGGCAGGAGCACGTAGAGCGCCGCTCCGGCGATGGACCAGTCTACAAGGGAAACCGCTACCTGGAGGGGAAACAGGCGAGCGGGAGGCACCGGCAGCTCCTCGCCTCTCACGACCAGCGGCTTGTGCAGGACCAAGGTGAGTAAGAAATACGCGCCCACCAGGCTCAGGAAGATCAGCCCCACGGGGCGTACGCTCAGGAACGGCAGGTGCAGGGCGTTGGGCACCGCCATCGGCTCGAGGGTGAAGACGATGCCGCCGAGACCCAGGAAGCCGAGCCAGAGGGTCAGGTAGTTGAAGAACACGAGCTTGCTGATCTCGACAGCCGAGAGGCCCCAGGCGCTGTAGAGGCGCAGGCGCACGGAGCCGCCGGTGAGAACTCCGAAGCCCAAGTTGTTGCTGAAGGTCGTGCCGATAAAAGCTGCCAGGGCGGTACGGTGGTAGGGCACCGAATGGCGAATGTACCGGGTGCTCAAGGTGTCGTACCCCGTTGCCGCGGTGTAGCTCAAGGCGGTCAGGGCGAGCGCAAACAGAATCCGCGGTCTGGGGAGCAGGCGTGCAGCCTGGAGAATGTCCTTGAGGTGGTAGGTCCGCAGCTCGTGGTACAGGGCCCACAAAGCCAAGGAGAACACCGCCATCCCGAAGGCCGGCAGGAAGAATTTGAGGATTCGTCTGTTCACCATCGTCTCTCCCGCACCTCGGAACGGGGGTGCCGCGTCCTGATCGCCAGTACGACCAGCGCGGCGCACACCACCGACTCGACAAACCAGGCGGTGCGGAACTGCGCCATCCGCGCCTCCAGAACGAGGAGCAGCAGCGCAAAAGTGGCGAAGTCGAAAACCGAGCTCAGGGTGCCAAACATGAGCATGAAGCGGCGGATCGTTCTGACCTCCCAACGTCGGGGAGATTCCATCATTTCCCGGTCCACGCTGTCGATTGCAATGGTCATCTCCGGAACGTCGGTGACCGGGTTGGTAAGCAGGATCTGTTTGGGCAGGAGGGGCAAAAAGGGAAGAAACAGGGAGGCCCCGGCCATGCTGAACATATTGCCGAAGTTGGCCCCGGTGGCCGCGACCAGGCGATTGTCGCCGGTGATCATCTTCAGGTCCACCCCGCGGCGGACCAGCTCGGCGACGGTCTGGGCCGCGTGCGCTTTCAGGGGGTCTTGGAGGACCAGAAAGCCGAGGAAGCACATGTCCCTCTCCTATTCCCTCCCGAAGGGTTCGCCCGCGGCCAGGTGCCGGATGGTCACCCCGAGGACACGGAAACCCCCGGCACTCAGCTCGGCAAATCGGGTCTGAATCGCGTCGAGCGAGGGCCCGAGGACAGCGGAGGCGCTGCTTCCCAGGCTGCCGGTCAATTCCTCGACCGGGGTACTCCATAACGGTTGCCCGATCACGTTCCCTTGCGCGTGCACTCTTATTTCCTTGAATCCTCTGGTCTGGTCCTCACCGGGCTACCGTTTGTCGGCCCCGAGTTCGGCGGCGATCCGCCGGCCGATCGTTTCGAATTCCCCTCCCAAATGGTGCCCGCCCTGAAGCTCGATGCATTCCGCCAGGCTGGGGTCCATGGACGAGCAGAGCGTGTCGCGCTCGTCGGAGCCGTAGAAACACACGATTCGGGTCCCCCGCAACATCTCCAGCTCGGGCATCACCTGCAGGACGGGTGCGGAGGTTTGGATATTCAGAATTCCCAGCGCCGTCGGCACGAATTGGACCGTTGTCGCCGGGCCGACGAGGGCGAGGAGTCCGATCTGTTTCCGGCGCGATTGCGGCAGGCGAACGATCACCGGGGACAGCACGTCGGCGCCCCGGGAGTACCCGGCCAGCACGACTCTCTTCTTTCTCCAGGCTTCGAGGTAGTAGGCAAGAACCCGCTCCAGATCGACGGCGGTCTCTTCCGGAGTGCGTTGTGCCCAGAAATACTTGAGGCAGTCGAAGCCGACAACCGAGATCCCGCTCTGGTTGAGCACACCGCCGACCACCCTCACCAGCCCGACCCAGCCGCCGTCTCCGGAAAGAAGAATCACCAGGTCGGGTGAGTCGGACTGCACGGGCAGCTCCACCAGGGGCAGATCGGACACCCCGGCGGGAGGTGAGCCGCATGCTCCACCCCCAGCACACAGCAGCATGACGAACAGGAGCAGCGGCAGACCTCGGTTTGAGACACTCATAGCTGCAAACTGCTTCCGAATACCAGCCCGATCACCCGGTCCCGGGCGGCTTCACTCAACCCCTCAAACTCCAGGTGCAGAAGCTTTCCGCCGACGCTCAGGTCAGCGAGCAGAGCCGGAACGACCTCCTCAGGGTGCCCCTCCGGTGCAACCTCCACCGCGATCTGGACCTGACGCCGGTAGTTCCTGCGCCGCTCGGAGCGCTTGAGCGTATCGAAATGGTCAAAGAACACCTCCCGACCGCTGATCTTATGCGCGTGGGAGCGGCTCAAGCCCAGCTGTCGCACCAGATGCTCGTACATCCCCGCGGCGTTTCGCATATGACGGAGACGGGCCCGGCGACGCTGGAGCAGGAACACCAGGAGGATGACCACCAGGAAGACGCCGATTAGGACAAAGAAGCGGCGGATTTGCTCGGGGGACTGGATGAATCTTCGGGAAATTGAGTACAGAAAGTCGTTGATACCCTGAGCATCCATGTCGATTTCCTCAGCCGGAGGGTCCCGGACACCTTAGTTTCGCACGACTTCGATCCCGCGGGCAAGTCCACATCCGGGCTTACCACCGGATCTGGACCCCCAGCTCGTTTACTCGATTCAGCGGCAACCGTATGGGGCAGGCCGACGGCACCGGGATTCCGATCCGCGGGATCCGCAAACGAGGT
>CAZKCQ010000007.1:0-27564 GCA_964551205.1 uncultured Spirochaetaceae bacterium | reverse complement strand
TGCCGCCGCGCTCCCTGATTGACGAGGAAGTTCTGCCCCCATCGCTTCTGAAGCCTCAGGCCGAGCTGCTCCACGGTGCGGCGGATCTCCGATGGGGAGTTGTAGTTCAGCACGAACAGATCCTCCTGCCGAAGGTCCGCAGCTCGCTTGCCAGGGGCAACAGCAGGACCGCGAAAAACAGCCAGTACAACGGCCGCCAGGAAAGGTACAGACCCGGGAGGCGGGAAAACAGATCGAGGCAGAGGGCGATCGATCTGTATACCAGCAGCAGCCCGTGTGCCATCAGCCCCTCGGCGACCAAACTACCCAGCTGGCCCGGCAGGAAGCTTGCTCCCACGAACAGGACCCCGGCTCCCAGAAACACGGTGACCAGCGGGATGAGCGGGAGCGCCGCAATCACCCCGACGGGATAGATCGCACCGAAATGGTACAGCACCAGGGGGGCGGTACCGATCTGAGCACTCAGGGAGATACCCAGGGGCCATCCGAGAAAAGCGGGTATATAGCCTTGCCATATACGGTATAGATGCGGACTCAACAGGATGATGGCCGCCAGGGAGACGAAGGAAAGCTGGAAGGAGAGATCGAAGGCATAGTGGGGATGAGCCAGCAGAAGTCCCGTGGCGGCAAGACCGAGTAGGTTGAGGGGTTGGGTTTCCCGATCCAGGGTGTAGCCTACCGCGGCGACCAGTAGCATCACTGCAGCCCGCTCCAGGGACGGACGCCACCCTACCAGCAACACATAGCCCAGCAGAAGCCCGCCGGCCACCAGGCGCCGTACCCGTTGATCCGGCAGGAAGCGGAGCAGCAGACACAGCAGCAGGTAGAGGATGCCGAGGTGTAGACCGGAGAGTGCCAGTAGATGAAGGCTGCCGCTGGTACGAAACTGCTCGTACAGGGCGATCTCCAGTTCCTCTCGCCTTCCGAGCAGAAGCGCCCCCAAGAGAGCTGCGACCGAAGGATCGAGGCGCCGCAGCCTGGACCGGATCCCGGAGAAGACCCCGGCCCGGAATGAATCGATCCGCCTGGGGAAAGCCCCTCCCCGCAACTGATCGGTTTCAGCCCAGGAGATGTAGGCGAATCCGCCGGGCTGGCGAGAATCCTCCAGGCCGGCATGTACAATCACCTCCTGTCCCCGGAACAGCATCGGTCCGCCGCGGACCCAGACCAGGACGCTGCCTGCAGCCGAACCGCTGCTCTGCCCGTCTGCACTCACAACCTGTTTGAGCTTTAGCGGATAGCGGCTCAGGGTTCCGGCGGAAGCCGGTACGGCCGTGCTGTCGGCAATCAATACCCCCCTGAACTCTCCAATCCTTTGCAGGGGTATTGCGGTATGGGCCTTTGTGGCGGGGAGGATGCGGGGATAGCGATCCCAGCGGGTCGTTTCCGGGATCCTCATACTCCCGAGCAATGCGCCCAAACCCAGGAAGCTCAACATCAGTCCGGCTTGTTTCCAGCGGGGATCCTCCAGAGAGGCAATCGGTACGGCCGCGGCCAGTACTGTCAGTCCGACAAGTGGAAAGAACAGGCCCGGCACAGCCCCGGTAAAAAAAACAGCAACCCAGAGGGATAGTGCAACAAGAGAGAAATTGGAAAGGATGCCCCGATTCATGGGGGAAATACGTTACGCTACGGGATTACCACCTGAGATTGTCCAAGGCCTCCCGGACGGCGTTTTTAATCTCACTCGAATAGCTTAAGTACTGCGCGTACAGCAGATCGTCGAAGGCCGTCTTGTCCCCGAGGATGCCAAGGTTTTCGACAACCGCCAGCATCACGGCGTTATCGAATTCCTGCAGCCTCTCGGTGTAGGCGTTGAGCAGCACCAGGTACTGGGTCAGGCGAACCGCAGCCTCATGGGTCCTCATGGCGCCCAGACAGTCGACCGCTTCAATCACCCGGTGCTTGTCCGTGAGTCCCCGGTCGTATTCCATCAGGACAGTGTCGAAGTGCTCGACGGCCAGATCCGTGGCCGCGGACCATTTGCGCTCCGTCAGGGCTACCGCGGCGAGATAGCGGATATCCCGGGCGATCTGCCGGGAAGTATTATCCACGGCCGCGGTGTGCAGACCGACGTCCATGGCGAATTGGGCGATCTGCGCCTTTGCGCTGTCATCCAGACGATCGGTTTCCAGGGACATCTGCAGGGCGATTTTTTTCTCCTCCAGATCACTCTCCTTGAGGATGCCGATCATGTTGTCTTTGAGCTCTCCCCCCAACCGAAACAGACCGTCCCGGGCCGAGCGGGAGATAGCATCCGTGTAGCCGATCGTCATGGTGCTGAACAGCACTGGAAACGAACTCCGGTCCCCCAGCTCCGCCAGGGCCCGGACGGCTGCCGAGATTACGTAGAGGTCGGGAACTTTGCCGCTTCGAAACAGCGTGTTTTGGTTATTGAGCCAGACGTTTAGATACTCGATGATCTCTTCATCCCCCCGGGCCAGCGTTCCCAGAGCGTTGAGGCAGCTGATCCGCACTCCCGTCTCTTCATCGGTATCGAAGAGCTTCCGCACCGAATGTCTGCCCTCGGTATAACCGGAGGCTTCCATCTGATCGACGGTGAGGATCGCGAGCTGGCGAAAGCGTTGGTCGGTACCGATCAGGGTGAAGTTGCCCAACACAAAATCTATGGCCTGCTGGTAGAGAGGACCCATTTGGGGGTAATCGCTGTTTCCCGCATCCTGGATAATCTGCATCTTCACATCCAGGCTGGAAATTGCGAAATTCCTGGTGAAGGATCGAAGCAGATCTTGAGGATCCTGAGCCCAGAGGTTGCATATCAGCAGAAAAAACAGCAGTAAAACCACCAGTCGGCGTGTTTTTTTCATTCTCCCACTCCTCAAAACGTACAGCTACTTTCGACTATACACCATCGCAAACTTGCCTTTCAATGAAAAAACCAAGTTTACGATAGATCTCATTGGTATATCGCGAGGCAAAAAAAAACCGCCTGCTTTGCCGTACACCGGGTTTTTCGTTATAATGAGGAAATCCTCGGATGAGCAGAAAAACAAAGATAGTCTGCACGATCGGTCCCGCTTCCTCCTCTCCCAAAGTTCTGAAGACGATGGTGGAAGCCGGGATGGATGTGGCCAGGATCAACTTTTCCCACGGTAATCCGGACTCCAATGGTCTGCTTATCCGGGCGATCGAAGAGCTTAGGGAACAAACCGGCAGGAACATAGGGATCCTTCAGGACCTGGGCGGCCCCAAGATCCGCGTCGGGCAGCTGCCCCAAGGTGGCATCCCACTTCCGGATGGAGATTCGATCCGCTTGAAAGCCGAATCGGAGCACTGCGTCTATGAGGAGGGGAAGCCGATTCCGGTGGATTATCCCGCCCTGGTGCGGGATGTTCCGGAAGGGGCGCGGCTGCTGCTGGACGACGGTATGCTCGAGCTGAAGGTAGAGGAGAATACCGGAGCTCATCTGCGCTGCCGGATTCTCCACGGAGGACGCCTGTACTCCCACAAGGGTGTTAACTTTCCCGATTTGATCCTCTCCCTGGGCGCTCCCACGAACAAGGATCTCGAGGATCTGCGCTTCGGACTCAAACTGGGGGTGGATTTCGTTGCCCTTTCCTTTGTGCAGACCGCAGCCGATCTGGAGGCGATCCGGGAGGTAGTCGGAGACTCGGAATCCGCTCCGTGTATAATCGCCAAACTCGAACGAGGCTCAGCCCTGCAGAATCTCGATTCCATAATCACCGCCAGCGACGGTATCATGGTGGCTAGGGGAGACCTGGGAATAGAGGCGGATATCTCCATGATTCCGGTCTATCAGAAAACCGCGATCCGCAAGGCAAACCTGGTCGGGATACCGGTGATCACCGCTACGCAGATGCTCGACAGTATGATCCGAAATCCCCTTCCCACCAGGGCCGAAGTTACCGACGTGGCCAACGCCATCTACGATGGGTCGGATGCCATCATGCTGTCCGGAGAAACCGCGGTGGGGGCCTACCCCGTCCAGTCGCTGCGTATGATGCGCAGAATAGCCGATCACGTTGAAGAGAACCTCGGCCTGGACCGCGGATGGATCCGCGCCGAAGAACAGGAGTCGAGCTACTCCACCCAGCTAGCCGTGGCTCACTCGGTGTGCCAGACCGCCGAGCGCCTGGGGGCCCGGTGCATCGTAGCCCAAACGATCTCCGGCACCACGGCCCGGCTGATTTCCATGTACCGTCCCGCTACGGCGGTGGTAGCCCTCACCCCCCGGGAGTCCACCTTCCATCAACTGTCGCTGGTCTGGGGGATAGAAGCCGTTCTGATTCCCAAATTCGAAAAGGACTTTCTCAAGACCACCGCCGCGGGAGACAAGATACTAATGGAGCGGGGTTATGTAAAAAAAGGCGATCTGGTGGTGATTTCCGCGGGAATCCCGGCTGCAAAAAGCGGCGGGACAAACGTGATGAAGCTTCACACAGTTGGTTTTGATTGAACCTTGTTCGGCTCCTGCTCACCGAAGATATTGTACACGTAGGTCAATATGTAGTTGCGGGTTCTGGGACTGGGCGGTACCGCCTGGACATGCAGTTGGGAGACGTTTTTCTTCTGATCGTAGCTGACCCCCTTGACCAAACCGCACATCACGACCATCCGGCCGGAAAGCTCGAATTGGATCTTTATCGGCAGCCCCGCTTTGGTTCGCCCCCCCACCATCAGACAGACCCCATCCTCGGAAAGATCCAGCAATCGGCAGCGCAGCCCCTGGGCCGTCTCTTCCAGCTCATCCGCATCCTGTATGCTCTTCAGTGGATATACGATCGCAGACTGGTTGGTCTTCACCCGGATCGATCGCCGCTGCTGGCTGCGGGTAATATCGTCGGTATGGGATACGTGAATGATGGAATACTTCTGGTTGATGAAATCATTGATGACCTTGGTCCTCATGAAATACCCGGCATCCTCCGCGCGCCAGAAGTGCAGCCCGATCTGCTGGCCTTTCCAAATGAAGCCTTCCGGCAGACCCGGTCCCTGGGGTCTGGAAAGGGCGATGTACTTGGTCCGGTTTTCGATGACCATCGCGGCAAAGGGCCCGGCACCGGGCAGCGTAACCCGCAACCGCTGCCGAGGGGTGATATCCCGTGAGGATTTTAGCCCCAGTCGGTAGCGGGGAAGGTCAAACTCCACACGCTTGCGCAGTTCGTACAGTTTCGACAACAGGCGATTCGATTCTTCGTCATCGATTATTTCTTGAGAGCGGAGCTTGATGATCATTTCTTTGATCGAACGATTGAGCTGCTTGATACTCCAAAACAGTGCGGTGGGATTCTCGATCTGGGTTTCAATGGCGATCTTGCGCAGCAGCCCCACTTCGCGAAAACTGAATCCCGATTCTTTTCCCTTGGTGTAGAACTGGATCCAGGGAAAGCTCCCGTGGCCGGCGATTCGCAGATAAATAAATATGGCGACAACAATGGCGGCCAGCAAGAGAAGAATTATCCACCACATAATTACATTATCGATAGCAACTTGATATACTTAATCTATTAAATCTACTACGACCGGCGGTCCAATCCGCGGCGGAGTTGTAATACCAAGACTGGAGAAAGTCCAATTCAGTTATCCTCCGGCAAAAAAACCATCCTCGAGATGATCCTGCTCTTCCTCCTCTTCTATCTGCCCGGCTATCTTTGGCCTCAACGGGAGCTGCTGCAGAACAGTGAGAGTTTGCGCCCCTACATGCTGCAGTTTCTTCTGATAGCCCTGCCGCAAATCCTGCTGCTGCTGTACATTCTCACCCTGAGAGCCCGGGAGGCCGGCTCCTCAGCTGAAAATCCCTACGCCGGGTTCGGTATTCTTCGGCCCAGAGCACAGGATCTGCTCTACGCCCTGTTGATCTTTGCGGGAGTGTTCGCGCTGCTCACCCTGTTGGGCGCCATTCTCATGCTGCTGCCCTCGGCGGGACGTTCTCTGTTTACCACCGGTTTTCGCTGGAAACTCGAGGATCCCCGTCTGATCCCCCTCGTACTGCTGTTCTGCCTGGTCACAGGCTATCGGGAGGAGTTGTTCTTCCGTTCCTATCTGCTGACTCGTTTTCGGCAGCTTCATCTGCCTGTCGTCCTCGGGATCGGGATGAGCACTATCCTGTTCGCCGCCGGACACGTGTATCAGGGGGTTGCGGGGATGACGGTAGCGCTGATCCAGGGGGTGTACTTCTCGATCCTGTTCGTACGCTTCAGGAATATCCATCCCCTGGCCCTGGCCCACGGACTGTACAACACAACGGTTCTGGTTATCACCCTCTTCGTGGAGACCGAGAGCTTTGCAGCTTTTTAGACGACGAAAAGCTTGCCGTTGAAGCCTTGGAAATAGTAGAATGCTATATATGAAACGACATATATTCTTTCTTCCGCTGCTCACGCTACTGCTGCTCACACTGCTGCTGGCAGGCTGCGGTTCCCGCGGTTCCAAGGGCGGCTCAGCAGAGGAGGCCGGTTCATCACCGGTCCAGCAACAGGCCCCATCGGGGGGCGCCCCGGAGCTGGAGGAAAAACTCGGAAGTCTGGGGTTCCAAACCCCGACCGAGGATCTGCAGGCCATGGATTTCAGTCTCCAGGATCTGTCCGGCAGGGAGACCGCCTTGAGCTCGTTCACGGGCAAGGTGATCTTCCTCAACTTCTGGGCGACCTGGTGCGGGCCCTGCAAGGCGGAGATCCCTTCCCTGGAACAGTTGTATAGGGAACTGGGAGACCGGGGATTCACAATCCTGGCGGTCAACAGCCAGGAGGCCGCGGATCAGGTCTCGTCCTTCGTGGAAGAATCGGGGATGAGTTTTCCTGTGCTGTTGGACTCAAGCGGCAAGGTGGGCGCCACCTACGGCGTGCGGGCCATCCCCACCACCTATATCATCGACCCCCAAGGGGCGATCCGGGCACGGATGGTGGGAACCCGGGACTGGTACTCTCCGGAAATCATCTCACTGGTGAAGGATCTGCTGGGGTGATGTCGACCAACATCAACGTGTTGATCGCCTTTGCCGCCGGTGTGTTGAGCTTCCTCTCCCCCTGCGTGCTGCCGCTGATTCCCTCCTACCTGTCGTTGATCGGCGGCGTCTCCGTACAGGAGCTGGCTGAGCGGCAGCGATCCAGGGTCTTCCTGCGCACCCTCCTGTTCGTTCTGGGTTTTTCCGTCGTGTTTATCGCCCTGGGCGTGCTGTTCAGCGGAACCGGAGGCTTTTTCACGGGGGCAACGCAGATCGTCAACATCGTGGCCGGCTCGCTGGTGATCCTGCTCGGATTGAACTTCATCTTCAACTTCTGGAAGTTCCTGAACTTCGAAAAGAGGCTGCACATGCGTTCCTCTCCCGCCGGCTGGCTGGGAGCGCTGCTGCTGGGCATGGCCTTCGGTGCGGGGTGGACACCCTGCGTGGGCCCGATTCTGGCCTCGATTCTGTTTCTGGCGGGCAGCAGCGCCCGGATCCTGCAGGGCACGCTGCTGCTGGCCGTTTATTCTCTGGGCCTGGGGCTGCCCTTCATCCTGGCGGGCCTGTTCTTCTCCCAGTTTCTCGGAGCACGGGAGCGCATGAAGCGATATTTCGCAACCCTGAGGATCGTGAGCGGCGCCTTTCTGGTGTTCATCGGTCTGCTCATCGCTCTGGGGAGGCTGCAGCGCTTCAACATCTTTCTGTTTCGCCTGGCCGGCTGGTTGGAGAATTGGAACGCCGCCAGTCCCTGGCAGGTACGCCTCAGCTTCACCCTCCTCTTTCTGATTCCGGCGCTTCTGCTCGGTATATCCTACCTGAAGCGAGCCCGATCGGCGGGACGTGCTCCCCTGCTTCCCGGCCGGGCCCTGTTTCTGTTGCTGTTCCTGACCCTCGCGGTTGTGACGGCCAGCGGTGTGCTCGATCCGACCGGTTTTTTCACCTTCTGGTTCACCTACCAGGGCATTTGAGATTAGTCACTTTACAGAGGGGAAATTGAGTGCAATAATGAGCGTTCATAGCTGAAACCTGATCAATCTGGAGTTCTATGGATATTTTCGACAAGTGTTACGGATTCAAAGAAGCTCAAGCCGCCAGGGAGAGCGGATACTATCCCTACTTCATCCCCATCGAAGAAAACTGGGGCAGCAAGGTTCAGATGAAGGGCCGGAAAGTGATCATGTGCGGGTCGAACAACTACCTCGGTCTTGCCCAGGACCCTAGGGTACAGGAAGCCGCCAAGAAAGCCATCGAAAAGTACGGGACAACCTGTTCCGGATCCCGACTGATCAACGGCACCTTCGCCCTCCACGAGGAGCTGGAGTATCAGCTGGCCCGTTTCGTTGGCCGGGAAGCCGCACTGTGTTTCACGACCGGCTACCTGGCCAACCTGGGCTCGATTTCCGCGATACTGGGCAGAAAAGAGCATATCCTTAGCGATCGCTACAACCACGCCTCGATAGTCGACGGGATCATGCTCTCTATGGGCCTTTCGGGGGGATCCATCAAGTTTCATCGCTATCAGCACAACAACCCCAAAGCCCTGGAAAAGGCGCTGGCCTCCCTTCCCCACGAAGAGGCCAAAATGGTCGTGACCGACGGGGTGTTCAGTATGGAGGGAGACATCGTCAAGCTCCCCGAGTTGAAGCGCATCGCCCAGAAGCACAACGCCCGGGTATATCTGGATGAAGCCCATGCCCTGGGAGTCATCGGAAAAACCGGGCGCGGCACGGAGGAACATTACGGTCTTGAAAAGTGCGCGGACCTTCTGATGGGGACCTTCTCCAAGTCCTTCGGTGGGATCGGAGGCTTTGTAGCCGGGGAAGAGGTGGTCATCGACTATATCAAACACTTCGCCCGACCCCTGATATTCACGGCCAGTATGCCGCCGCCCATGATCGCCTCTGTCATGGCCACCCTGGAGATCATGAAAAACGAACCGCAGCACACGCAGCGCCTGCAGTATATCGCTAAAACGATGGTGCGGGAGTTCAAGGCGCTGGGATTCGATGTCGGGGTTGCCGAAACACCGATCATCCCCCTGATGATCGGCGACAATGAAAAAACCTTCACCTTTTGGAAACTGCTGTTCGACAACGGGGTCTACGCCAATCCCGTGGTCAGTCCCGCGGTTCCGCCGGACCGTTCGATCATCCGCACATCCTACATGGCCATCCATACGGATGCGGAGCTGGATCAGGTGCTGGAGATCTGCAAGAAGGCGGGAACCCAGGTGGGAATCATCTAGAGGAGGTCTTCATGTCCGATATCGAACAACTGCTGCCGCATCGGGAACCTTTCCTGTTTGTAGACCGGATCGAAAAGTACGACGACCAAGAGATCATCGGTTATCGAAGGTTCACCGAGAAGGACTTCTTCTTCAAGGGCCACTTCCCCGATTACCCGGTGGTACCAGGCGTCATCTTGATCGAAACCATGGCCCAATGCGGGGGTGCGGGAATCAGGCTGGCCGGAAGGGGTGACAAGGACGCTCTTTTCTTTCTCGCCTCCGTGGACAAGGTAAAGCTGCGCCACCAGGTACGGCCCGGGGACGAGGTGAAGTTGGTGATAAAGAACCTACGGGTCAGTCCGAAAACGCTGAAACAGAGCGGCCAGGCCTTCGTCGGCGACCAGCTGGCCGCTGAGGCGGAGTGGTTCTGTCTGTTCGGCACGCCGTAAGCCCCACGAGTCGATTCCCCGCCTAACTGTCGCTGGGTGCGGCCTTCCGATTTTCCGCCGAAGGCGGGCGGGGATCGCGATTAACGGCCTCCAGTTCTTCGATGTCCTCCTCCACCGCCTCCAATTCCTCTACATCTTCCAGATTAAAGGACTGGGCTTCGGAGTCCTCGGCTACCGGTTGCGCTTCGGCTGCATCGGCGGTCTGCTCCACAACGAGCGACTGTTCCGGCTCCAGCACATCCACCGCCACACCCAGCTCATCGAGGTCTTCCGCCCAAAAAAGGTCATCCGTGCCCGCCGCTTGCTCTTCCTCCTCCAGTGCCTCCACCAGCACAGCTGCCTCCTCCTCGTCTTCCGGAACCTCTTCCAGCTCCGGGATCTCAATCTCAGCAGGCTGAGGCTGTTCGGCGGCTGCTCTTTGCTCCGTCGGTTCGGGTTCGGGTAAAACCGGCTTTTCCCCGGCCCCCTCCCGTTCGCCGATCCCCAGCACTTCTTCGAACCAGGAAAACGTTCTTGCCAGGCTGCCGGTCATCTCCCGCAGGTCCCGGGAAACTTCCAGGATCGTTCGAATGGTGCGGTCCACCCCCGCCACCCCGTCCTGGATCTCCTTGTGCGATCGGGTGACCTCCTCCATGGCCGCGGCATTGGCTTCGATCATCTGCCGGATACGTTCGCTCTGCTCCATGATCTCCCGGTATCCCTGGACCATCCCCTGAGCCATATGAACGTTGGTGGCCACAGCCTGATTCGATTCCCGCATCAGCGTATTAACCTGGTCGGAAACGGTCCGGGTCACATCGGCCAGCTTCCGAATCTGCTGGGCCACAACTGCAAAACCTCTGCCGGCTTCACCGGCTTTGGAGGCTTCGATAGAGGCATTGAGGGACAGCATATTCGTCTTGTCGGCTATGCCGATGATCTGAGATACCGCCTTGGTAATGGTGATGGATTTCTCCCGCAGTTCCTCGAGCTCGGTGAGTGCGCCCCGAATCTGATCGTTGAAATCGGCAATGTGGGCGTCTACCTCGGCGCTCAAAGAGAGGATCTGCTCCTCCTTTTCGACGACCTGATTCTCCGCCCGGGCTCCCTCCTCTATGGAACCCATGATCTGCCCGATGGAAAAGGCCTGTTTTTGAGCGCTTTCCACCAGCCTGTTGGCCAGAACCATGCTCTCCAGGTTCCCCCGCTCCAGGCGGGTCTTTCCGTCCTTCAGCCGTCCTACCAGATTTCGATCCGTTTGGACCCGCTCAACGAGCTCCTGATCGATTTCGGCGGCCCCACGCACCTGCGCGAAGCGATTCCATCCCATGATCCAGGTGATCAACACGGCAAACACAACCGTCAGATGGCCGCCGGGTTGGTACAGCCAGTTGTACTGAGGCCGCAAAAACAGGGGATAGACCGTCAATGCCCCCGCTACCAGGAAGAGCAGCAGCATGGGTATGCCGATCCCGGGGCGTTTCTTGAGCCCGGATACGGAAAGCACAAGGGCGAAGAGCATGGCGGCTGTCAAAGATCCGACCTGCACGGATCTCCAGAACAGGAGATTGTCCAGGGAACCGATTGTCGACCAGAGGATGGACAGGAAAGTCAGCGCTCCGACCACCGAGACCACGACGCTCCACCTCAGCGTTTGCAACAGATCTGCGCAGGCCAGGAGCAGCAGAAACAGCCCGGCGGCAAGGAACATCGGGAACAGGCGCATCACCGCCATGAGGGGAAGCATTTCCCCAAGCAACCCGGATAGAAGCAGGGAGACGGCCACGAACAAACTGCTCAAACTCAAGCGCAGGGCGTACAGCCGTCTCTCCAGTGCAGCGGTATAGGCCGTGGCGAAAAAAGCAACCAGCAGGCAGAGCACGATCGCGGCGTCGATTCCCACTCCGGGGATATTCCGCTTCAGGACCTCCAGGAATCCGCCGGCAGCCGGTATTAGCTCCACCGGACCGTCCAGCCAGGAAGCGCGCAGGTGGCGAAGCCGAAGATGCAGGATCGCCCGGGAGGCGGATTGCCCCGGTGTATAGGGAAGCGGGTAAGCCCTGACTGCAGTCGTGGGACCGGCGGATCCGGCGCCTCGGGGAATCCCCGCTGCGGCCACGATCACACCATCCATGTACACCCGGGCTGTAAAACCGAGGGGAGGAAGAACGAGCAGGGAGGGCTGGTCCGTGGTGACGGTGGTGCGAAGCCAGATGTAACCCTCCCGATCTCCGCCCACGGACCCGAAGCTGCCCGGCAGCTCGCAGGGCTGCCACCCCCGCTGCGGCGGGGTATCGCTGTCGGCGTTCGTAAAGCACGCCTCCCAGCCACCGATGATTCCCGCGGCTTGCCCGCTTAGCTGCAGGGGAATCAACAGCAGCACCAGGATTATAACGATCCCGATCCGTTTCACGGTCCGGTCTCCGGACCTCTCCGCACGGAATGAAAACTGCCTGGACTATCCCGCCTTGCGCAGGCAGCGAGGTTTTTGTTTCGCATCCCTTGACTCCTGGCACAACCATACCACGTCAGGTGCATTTGGGGTAGAGCGAGAAAAAAACAGCTTCAATATTGACAAAACGGGGAGGATACTGTAAAGCATAGTCATGAACTCCGCTCGCCTGCGGGTAAAATCGAAGGGGATCTCTTCCATCTCGGCGCTAGGTATCATCCTGCTTCTTTCAGCCCCTTCAACCACCCCGGGAGGGTAGAACGGACCGTAGATGGTAGAAGCAGCCGTTTTCCTTCCCGGAAAACGGTTTTTTTTTAAACAAGGAGTGCACCTGTGAGCAAAGAAAAAGAGTTGAACAGCACAGCCGTGACAGAGGGACCCGCCCGGGCTCCCCATCGGAGTCTGCTCTACGCCATGGGCTGGGACAAGCGAAACATGGAGAAACCCCTGATCGGGGTGGCCAACGCCTTCAGCGAGCTGATCCCGGGACACCTCCATTTACGGCAGGTCGCGGACAAAGTCAAAGAGGGGATCTGGTCCGCCGGGGGCGCCGCCGCGGAGTTCGGCACTATCGGTGTATGCGACGGATTGGCCATGGGGCACCCGGGAATGCGGTTCTCTCTGCCAAGCCGGGAATTGATAGCCGACTCCATCGAACTGGTTGCCAAAGCCCATGGGCTGGACGGCCTGGTGTTGGTTACCAACTGCGACAAGATCGTGCCTGGGATGGTGATGGCGGCGGCACGGATCAACATTCCGGCGGTGATCATCTCCGGAGGTCCGATGCTGGCCGGAGAGCACCGGGGCCGCAGGATGGGTCTGGATTCGGTGTTCGAAGCGGTGGGTCGCTTATCCTCAGGGCTTATCGACGCCGCCGAGCTGGATGAGATCGAGTGCAGCGCCTGCCCGGGAGCGGGATCCTGTGCCGGACTGTTCACAGCCAACTCAATGAACTGCCTGTGCGAAGCCCTTGGGCTGGCACTTCCGGGCAACGGAACGATCCCCGCGGTATACGGAGCCCGGATGGCTTTGGCCCGGGAGGCGGGGCGGAAAGCAGTGGAGGCGGTAAAGAGGGATCTCCGCCCCCGGAAGATCCTGACCCGTCAGGCCTTCCTCAACGCCGTGGCCGTGGACATGGCCCTGGGCGGATCCACCAACACGGCCCTGCACCTTCCGGCTATGGCCGCGGAGGCCGGGGTGGAGCTCACCCTGGATGATTTCGACGACATCAGCGACAAGGTTCCGCACCTCTGTTCCCTGGCCCCTTCGGGTCCCTACTTCATGGAGGATCTGTACGCCGCCGGGGGGGTGATGACGGTCTGCAAAGTGCTCGATTCGCTGAAGGCGATCGACGGCAAGGCGCTTACCATCACCGGCAAATCGATCGCCGACTCCTACCGCAACGCACCGGAGCCGGACGGCGCCTTCGTGGCCAAAGCGGAGAAACCCTACCACAGCTCGGGGGGACTGGCCGTGCTCAAAGGGTCCCTGGCTCCCGGGGGAAGCATCGTGAAGAAGGCGGCGGTGGATCCGCAGATGCTGGTCCACGAAGGGCCGGCCCGGGTGTTCGACTCCGAGGAGGCGGCCCAGGAGGCCATCCTTGCCGGCAAGATCGTTTCCGGAGACGTGGTGGTTATCCGCTACGAGGGACCGAAGGGAGGGCCGGGTATGAGGGAGATGCTCTCCCCCACCTCGTCGATCGCAGGGATGGGACTGGACAAGGAGGTAGCCCTGCTCACCGACGGCCGCTTCTCCGGGGCGACCCGGGGAGCCTCGATCGGCCACATCACCCCGGAGGCGGCGGCCGGAGGACCGATCGGCCTGATCCGGGAGGGAGACCGGATACGCATCGACATCCCGGCCAAGCGGCTGGATCTGCTGCTTTCCGACGAAGAACTGACCAGGCGGGCGGCCGCCTTCAGTCCCCTTGTCAAGCGGACCGGAAGCCTGTATCTGGACAGCTATTCCCAGAACGTCAGCTCGGCGGCTCAGGGGGCTACAAGAATCATAAAACCGGGGGGAAAGGATGAAGATTAGCGGAGCCGAACTTTTCATAAAGGCCCTCAAGGCCGAGGGGGTCAAGCATCTCTTCGGGTTTCCCGGGGGCGTGGTCATTCCCGTTTTCGACGCCCTGTACTCCGAGCCGGAGATCAAGGTCATCCTGACCCGGCATGAGCAGGGCGCGGTGCACGCCGCCGACGGCTACGCCCGCTCCACGGGCAAGACCGGGGTCTGCCTGGTAACCAGCGGACCGGGAGCCACCAACACGGTCACCGGCATCGCCACGGCCAACTTCGATTCCGTACCGATCGTCTGCTTCACCGGACAGGTGTCCCGGTCCATGATCGGAAACGACGCCTTCCAGGAGGCGGACATCGTGGGGATCACCCGGCCGATCACCAAGCACAATTACCTGGTTCTGGACCGCAAAGACCTGGGGAGGATTTTGAAAGAAGCCTTCACGATCGCCAACTCCGGCCGGCCCGGGCCGGTGCTGGTCGACCTGCCCAAGGACGTGATCCTGGAAAAGGGAGATGATGAGTATCCGGCCAAGGTGGCGATCCGCGGCTACAATCCGGTGCTCAAGGGCCATCCCAACCAGATCAAGAGGGCAGCCGGGGTGCTGAAAAAGGCCAGGAAACCGCTGTTCTACGTAGGCGGGGGGATCCACATCGCCGGAGCTGTCGAGCTTTTTCGCAAGGCCGTCAAAAAAACAGGTGTCCCGGTGGTCCACTCTCTGATGGGTATCGGGGCCGTGCCGGGCGATGATCCCCTGGCCCTCGGCATGCTGGGGATGCACGGTACCTACCTGGCCAATATGGCTGTTACCCATTCGGACCTCCTGTTCGCAATCGGCAACCGCTTCGACGATCGGGCCACCGGGGATCTTTCTAAATTCGCTCCGGAGGCCAAGATCGTCCACATCGACCAGGACCCGGTGTCGATCTCCCGAAACGTACCCGTGGAGGTGCCGATCGTGGGAGACGCCCACCAGGTGCTGGAACAGCTGCTGCCCCTGCTGGAAGCACCGAAGATCGACGAGTGGCTCGAACAGATTGCCGGCTGGAGGAAGGAGCATCCTCTGGAGGTCCATACCGGGACGGACAGCGGCGCCGACCCCGACGGCCATCTGCGTCCCGACACGGTGATCCAGACGATCTGCCGGGTCTTTCCCGATGCGATCATCGCCACGGAGGTGGGGCAGAACCAGATGTGGACCTCCCAATTCTTCACCTTCCGCCACCCCCGCAGCCTGTTGACCTCCGGAGGACTGGGTACGATGGGCTACGGATTCCCCGCGGCCATCGGCGCCCAAATCGCCAATCCGGACAAGAGAGTCATCGACATCGCCGGAGACGGTTCGATCCAGATGAACATCCAGGAGCTGGCCACGGCGGTGCAGAACCGGCTGCCGGTGATCGTGGCCATCCTCAACAACGGCTACCTGGGGATGGTGCGGCAGTGGCAGGAGCTTTTCTTCGACAGGCGCTACTCCTCCACCTGCCTGATAACCGGAGCCGAATGCCCGCCCCAGTGCAAGGGACCGGGGGATCACTGCCCGGTCTACCATCCGGATTTCGTCAAGCTGGCCGAAGCTTACGGGGCCGTGGGTCTGCGGGTGACAAAGGACAGGGATATAGAACCCGCCCTGGCCGAAGCGGGCAGGATCAAGGATCGGCCCATATTCATCGATTTCCTGGTGGAGAGGGAGTTCAACGTGTTTCCCATGGTCGCTCCGGGCGCCGGGAACTCCGAAATGATGTTTTCAGAAGGGGGGGAGTCATGACTCATGTACTGTCCATGCTGGTGGAGAACCATCAGGGTGTTCTTTCCAGGATAGCCGGTCTTTTTTCCGGCCGGGGCTACAATCTGGAAAGCATCACCGCGGGGGTCACTACGGATTCTCAAGTTTCCCGCATCACCCTGGTGTGCAAGGGGGACGACAACGTGATCGACCAGATCAAAAAGCAACTAAACAAACTGATCGATGTGATCAAGGTCACCGACCTGAGCCCCCTGGCCTCCCTGCATCGCGAGGTGGCCCTGATCAAGGTACGGGCAAAGCCGAACCAGAGAGGAGAGGTTTTTCAGGTAGCGGACGTTTTTCGTGCCAGGGTCCTGGATGTGGGGATCGATTCCATGGTGCTGGAGGTCACCGGCTCCTCGGACAAGATCGACAACTTCATCGCCGTGCTTCAACCCTATTCGATCAGGGAGGTCGCCCGCAGCGGTCTGATCTCCATGGAGCGGGGAAGGAAGCAGTCCAGCCCGCCGCCACAGCAGCGCAAGGGCGCCTCGGAAAAGCTGAACGATGACTTCAAGATCACCATAGCCTGAACCAGGCGAACAGAGCCGATAGTAGAGCTAAGTCAATAGTAGAGAGGAAAAGCAGAAAAGAAATGGAACGGATATATATCTTCGACACAACCTTGCGGGACGGAGAGCAATCCCCGGGGGCCTCGATGAGCATCGAGCAGAAGTACGAGATGGCGGTACAGCTGGCCCGGCTGGGGGTGGACGCCATAGAGGCGGGCTTCCCCGTATCCTCCCCCAGGCAGTTCGAGGGCTGCCGCCTGATCGCCCAGAGGGTAAAGGGTCCGGCCATCACGGCTCTGGCCCGGGCCGTGGAGAAGGATCTGGAGGCGGCCTACGGTTCGATAAAGGAGGCCGAACGCAAACGGATCCACACCTTCATCGCCAGCTCACCGATCCACATGAAGCACAAGCTCAAGAAGGACCCGGAGGCGGTTCTGGAGATGGCCTGCCGGGCGGTGAGCTGGGCCCGCCAGCGGGTCGATGAGGTGGAGTTTTCTCCGGAGGACGCCACCCGCAGCGAGCTGGATTTCCTCTGCCGCCTGGTGGAGAAGACTATCGAAGCGGGGGCCACGGTAATCAACATACCCGACACCGTCGGCTACGCGATTCCCGAGGAGTTCGGCGCCTTCATCCTCAAGCTAGTGGAGGCGGTCCCCAACATGGACAAGGCGGTCCTGTCGGTGCATTGCCACAACGACCTGGGGCTGGGCGTGGCCAACTCCATCGCCGCGATCAAGAACGGCGCCCGCCAGGTGGAGGTCACCGTGAACGGGATCGGGGAACGGGCCGGCAACGCATCCCTGGAGGAACTGGTCATGGCCATGAACGTCCGCCAGGATCTGCTCCCCTACACCACGGGGATCGACACCAGGCAGATCTACCACTCCTCCCGCCTCTTGAGCAACATCATCGGCTTTCCCATCCCCAGGAACAAGCCGATCGTCGGGGAGAACGCCTTTGCCCACGAATCGGGGATCCATCAGGACGGGGTCATCAAGCATCGGGCCACCTACGAGATCATGACCCCCGAAGACGTGGGCCGGGATTCCAGCACCCTGGTGCTGGGCAGGCACTCGGGCAAGCACGGCTTCCGCCGCCGCCTCGAGGAACTGGGGCTGCTCCTGAGCGATGCCAACGTGGAGGCTGCCTACAAGCATTTCCTGGAGCTGGCGGACCGCAAGAAAGAGGTCTATGACGACGATCTGTACGTGATCGTGCGCGACCAGATCGGCGAGAACCTGGACACCTACGAGCTGACCTACTTCAACTTCCAGTCCGGTAACATGGCGGTGCCCACGGCCACGGTGCGCATCAAGAGCGAAGCTACGATGCTGGAGGAGGCGGCCACCGGCGACGGCCCGGTGGACGCCATGATCAACGCCATCGACCGGGCTATCGGTGTTTCGGCCAAGCTCCTGGAGTACAACGTTCACGCCATCACCCCGGGGCGACAGGCCATCGGAGAGGTATCGGTAACCGTGCAGATCAACGGGGGTCGGTACATCGGACGGGGGGCGTCCACCGACATCGTGGAGGCGAGCGCCCGGGCCTATCTGAACGCCATCAACCGCTACAAAACCTCGACGCGGTAGGACTATCGGCCCCGAAACCGCTACGCAGCGGGAGCAGCGGTCTATCCGATTCGGATGATCAAGAGGCGGGTAGGATTATTGAGAATTGACAACCGCCGCCGTCGCGATTTTTCACAGCGATCGTGCCGTTGTATTTACTGATGATACCGTAGCTTACCGATAAACCCAGGCCCAAGTTTACGCTGCTGCCTTTCTTAGTCGAATAAAACGGCACAAAGATCTCCTTGATCTCGTTATCCGTGATACCACAGCCGGTATCGAGTACCGCGATTTTCACCTGGGAACAACCTTCATCGCGGATTTCGGCGGTAAGCACTGTAAGCTCCCCGCCTTTGGGCATCGCCTCGAAGCTGTTCTTAATCAGATTGAGGATCACCTGTTTGATCTCCGTTCTATTGATATGCACCTTCACTGGGTCGTTGGTCATCTTGAAACGGATCGCGATATTCCGATGTTCGGCGCTATGTCTTACGAGATTTAGAATCCCGCCGATGAGCTCGTTGATGTCCACGACCTCTATAAGAGTTCTGTTATTGTCGGAAAAAGTCATCAGGTCGTTTACAATCTGTGAGATGGAATCGAACTCTGCTTCGAGCTCATTCAGGGTCTCCAGGACCTCCGGGTGCTTCACCTTCAACTTGATGTACTCGATATCGTTTGCGATGATCTCCAATGGATTGTTGATCTCATGCGCCACCCCCGCTGAAAGAAGTCCGATAGAGGCCAACTTCTCCGAAAGCACGACCTGTTCTCGGAGTTTTTCCTGTTCGGTTATATCTTCGATAACGACCGTGTGGCCAATAAGAAATGTTTCATCGTACAGCGGATGGATCCTAAGATTCGTGTGAGAGGTTCCGATTTTCCTGAGCAGTGGAACATTGTAGTAGACACTGTCGTGTCTCTGTTTCAGACCCTCCTCTATAAGGGTTAGGACAGCCCTGTTCTGTTCGGTCAGCAGCGTGTCCATCATCATGTTCAGGTATCCGGTGTCCTTGATCCCGAAGTATTCCCTTGCCCTTTCATTGATCAGTTTAATCCGGTTGTTCCGATCCACCACAATCAGATTGACGGGCAATTTCTGCAACATCGCCTCATTGTATTTGAGCAGCTGGTAGAACTCCTGGTTTGCATTCTCAAGGCTTTCGCTCGTATTGAGCTGGGTGTAGGCAAGACGAATGAGGTTGATCTTGTCGATATTGTTTACGGAATCCGTAATAAGGGTTTCACCGCTCTTGAGGATCGTTACCGTGTCGGCGAAGTGATAAATATCGTCTATTCTGTGAGTAACGAAGATGATGGAAACGCCCTGGGATTTCAACCCGTTGAGGGTGGAGATCATCTTGTTGAGGTTTACAGCTGAGAGCTTCTGCAGCGCTTCATCGAGTATCAGAAGCCTCGGCCGGCTGGCGATATGCTTCAATATATCGAGCAGAACACGGTCGGCGAGTTTGAGGTTCTTTATGATGGTATCCGGATCGAGGTTGAAGTCGTAGCGCTCCAACAACTCGACCGCCCTGGTCCTGAGCTCGGACTTGCTGATAAAGGGCGAGGCGGAGATGCCGCGGTTATCCAGGATGAGATTGTCGATGATGGTGAGATTTTCGAAAAGAGGATTCTGTTGAGTGACCAACTGGATTCCATAATGATGAGCCCGTTTGGGCGTCAGATAGTCACAGGACTGGCCGTCGACCAGGATCTTCCCCGAACTCTGCCGCAGGAATCCGCTGATAATATGGCAGAGGGATGACTTCCCCGCTCCGTGCTCGCCTACGATGGCGTGTGCCTCTGATCTGCCGATCGAAAGATTGATGTCCTTGAGGGCGCTGAGCGTGTTGAAGTTCAAGCAGAGATTCTGCAACTCGAGCAGCGGAGGCTGCTCATTTAATTGAACTCGGGATCTCATACATACTCATCTTGTTGTAGAGGGTTTTCCTGCTCATATTAAGCAGTTGCGCGGCTTTTGTCTTGTTGTTATTCGTCTTGCGAAGCATACTCAGTATGAGCTCGCGCTCCACTCGCTGGCGGACATTTGTAGAGGATGCAGACCCGCTACCGTGTATAAAATGCGGCGGAAGATCATCGAGGGTGATCCTCTCTTCGGTTGAAACCGTGGCTGCATAGTTGACCGTGTTTTTCAGCTCTCTGATATTTCCCGGCCAGTCGTATTCGAGCAGGCGTGCAAGTACCCTCTGGTCCGGCACCTTCACGTTGCCGCCATTGCCTCTACTGAACTCACGCAGGAAATAATCGACAAGGGGCGGGATATCGTCCTTGCGCTCCCGCAGAGGTGGCAGGTAGAGAGTTGCTGCGTTGAGGCGGTAGAAAAGGTCTTCCCGGAACCTTTTCTCATAGATCAAGCTTTCCAGATCCTTGTTGGTGGCGGCCAAAAAACGGATGTCGACGCTTATCTTTTCCTTGCCTCCCAATCGGCGGATCTCACAGTTTTGAATCGTCCTGAGTATTTTGGCTTGAATGGACAGCGGCATATCCCCGATCTCGTCGAAAAAAAGTGTGCAGCGGTGGGCTCTCTCAAAGACCCCCTTGTAGATGGCGTTGGCCCCTGTATAGGCACCTCTCTCGTGGCCGAAAAGCTCATTGTCGAGCAGGGACTCGGGAAAGGCGGAACAGTTGATCTTCAAGATCTCGTTGCTGGATCGCTTTGAATTGGAGTGGATGAAATCAGCGATCAGTTCCTTCCCGGTACCACTTTCACCATAAATGAGAATCGGCAGCTCGGTGGGCGCTAATTTTTTTGCCTTCCTGCCCAATTTCAACATATCCGGATTGTTGGAAATAATCGGTGCGCCGAGCTCGTGAAGCCTGTTCTTGAGCCTTTCATTTTCAACCCGCAGATCGAGTAGCTGCAAGGCGTTTTCCACAATTTTCAGGAGCTTCTTGAAGTTGATCGGTTTTTGTATGTAGTCGAAGGCGCCGACCTTTATCGAACGGACCGCTGCTTCCACGGTGGCGAACGCCGTGATCATGATCACGGGAAGATTTGAGTTCAGGTCCAACAGTTGCTGCAATAGCTCGATCCCGTTTTCCTCACCCAGCCGTACATCCAGTAAAACCAGATCTACCTCATTGTTCAGAAAAATATCCAAAGCAACCCTGCTGTTTTGTGCCGTGAAGCAGGTATACCCGTATTGAGTGAAATTCCTAGTAAGGCTCTTACACAGCGTTGTTATATCATCCACGACCAGGATTCTGTGCATGCTGATTGTTACCCTATTACACGCTTGTGCTCAAAAAACGTATAAATATTACACGATAACCCGATGTTCCGTCAAACAAGTAAAAAAATACTTTTAATTTCTTATGATGTTGATCTTTAACTACCACAACTAGCTATTGATTGGCACGATTGTTGCGTCGTGTTCGTCACCAAACGCAATTCCGCTGATTTCGGAAATGCGGAAAAACCACAGGAGGTAAAATGGTGAGACGCAAAAAGGGGCTTTTACTGGTGCTTACGGGCTTGCTGCTGGCTGGGCTGGTATTTGCCGGTGGGCAGAAGGCGGAGAAAACTCTTACAATCGTCCTTGTGCCTAAATCGGTCGGCCACCCTTTCTGGGCGGACCTCGAAAAGGGCATGGATGAAAAAGCTGACGAGATGGGCGTGAGAGCGTTCTTCCACGGTCCCCAGGCTGCAGAGGCAGACGCGCAGATCGCCATCATCGAGGATTACATCGCCATGGGCGTCGATGGCATAGCTATCGCCGCCAACGATCCTGCGACAATCGAGCCGGTGATTCGAAGAGGTCTGGATGCGGATATCAAAATGATCTCCTTCGATACAGACGCGCCCGAGAGCAGCCGTCTCGTGTACGTGGGGACCGACAACGTGGCCGCAGGAAAGCAGGGGGCCGAGACGCTGATAAAGATGCTCGGCGGAAAGGGCAAAGTAGCGATCCTGACAGGGGGTCTGACCGCATTGAATTTGAATCAACGTATCGAGGGTTTCAAGGAAGCCATCAAGAGCTATCCTGACATCGAAATCGTGACTGTGGAATCCCATGGGGATGCTCTGGAACGCGGGATTCCGATCGTCGAAGACCTGCTCACCGAATATCCCGACCTGGACGCTTTCTACTGCGTAAGCGGGCCGAATGTTGCAGCTGAAGCTTTGAAGGCCATGGGATACAAACCTGGAGAGAAGATCGTATTCGGTTTCGATATCTTCGAGCCTGTTCCCACATTGATCCGAGAGGGGTATATACAGGGTACCGTAGCCCAGCTGCCCTATGCAGAGGGAAAGCTGGTGGTAGAGACCCTGGTCGGCCTGATAGAGGGAAGCTTGAAAGTTCCAAAGAGCAAGGTCATCGGGACCGGCACCAACGTCGTAACGGCAGACAATCTCGACAGCTATCTTCAGGAAATCCACTAGACCTCGAATCGGCAGGAAAAAAGGAGGAGGCCCTTCACCGGCCTCCTCTTTTACTCACAACGAACCGGCCACGATCCAGGACTATCCTATGGAAGATACAATCCTACGAATGAAATCCATCAACAAGATGTTTCCGGGAGTGCAGGCTCTAGATGAAGTAAGCTTCGAAGTGCGCCGCGGCGAGGTTCACGCCATTCTGGGAGAAAATGGAGCCGGAAAGTCAACATTGATGAAGATACTCAGCGGTGCCTACAGAAGGGACGGGGGCGAGATCGAACTGAATGGACAACCAGTGGAAATTTATAATCCCGGTCACGCCCAATCCCTCGGTATCGCCATGATCTACCAGGAGTTCAATCTGGCACCTCATCTGAGCGTCGAAAACAATATCTTCATCGGCAGGGAGCCGCGTACCGGCCTGTTCGCCCTTGTCGATCAGCGGAAAATCCACGAACAATCCCAGAAGCTCATCAATCAGCTGGGGATCGAGCTTGATGTCACGCGGCGCATCAACACGCTCAATGTCTGCCAGCAGCAAATCACAGAGATTGCCAAGGCTTTGTCCATGAAATCTCACGTGATGATCATGGATGAGCCGACTTCGGCGCTGTCCGAATCTGAGGTGAAAACCCTGTTCATGGTCATCAGACACCTGAAGAAAGAGGGAATCGGAATCATCTATATCTCCCACAATCTTGGGGAGGTTTTTGAAATCGCCGATCGAATTACAATTTTACGGGATGGAAGGAAAATCGATACCCGAGTCGTGGGAGAAATTACACCGGATCAAGCCGTTCAGAAAATGGTGGGCAGGAATATCAAGGACATGTACGCCAAACACGAAGTTCCCCTGGGTGATGTTGTCCTGAAAGTCAGCGGACTGAACCGCGGAAAGATGCTCGAGAATGTCTCCTTCGAGTTGCGAAGCGGCGAGGTGCTGGGCATCGCCGGGCTGCTGGGTTCCGGAAGGACCGAGCTGATCCGGGCGGTATTCGGCGCCGATCGCAAAGATCGGGGCACTGTTGAAGTGGCCGCTTACAAGCAAGAGATCAACAGGATCCAAGATGCGATCCGCGGAGGAATCGGTCTGGTTCCCGAGGACCGTATAGAGGAGGGTTTGTTTCTCGGAATGCCGGTACGGTCGAATATCTCGGCAGCCAGTATTCGGGATGTCTCTTCCCACTGGTTTCTGAACGGAAAAAAAGAGCGGGCTTTGGCCGCGAGGTACGTTGAAAGGCTGGAAATAAAGATCGCCGGTTTAGAGCAGCTCGTGCTAAACTTGAGCGGCGGGAATCAGCAGAAAGCGGTGTTGGCGAAGTGGCTGGCTCGCTCTCCGCAAATACTGCTTCTCGATGATCCAACCCGGGGCATCGATGTTGGAGCGAAGCAGGCAATCTACCGGTTGATCGGTGAGCTGGCGGCAACCGGTGTCGGGATCGTGTTTGTCTCTTCAGAGCTCCCGGAAATACTCGGAATCTCTGACCGTATCCTGGTAATGGCGGGGGGCAGAATCAAAGGGCAGCTTTCCAAGGCTGAGGCAACCCAGGAAAAAATCATGTCGTTGGCAACGATTTCCGATTTCCCCTGCGCTGGGGAATCGCAGGAGCACAGCGGGAGGAAACAGATCGATGAGATCCAATAGCACATCAGTAATACGCTCGTTAGGCCAACGAGTCTTCAAAGCGCGGGAATCGATGATTCTGGTGGTCTTCATCCTTTTTTGCGTGCTACTCGGCATTATTGCTCCGAAATTCCTGACGGTGCGCAATATTACGAATGTGGTTCGCCAGTTTTCCATGATCACGATCGTTGCCGTCGGCATGACCTTTGTGATAATCACCGGAGGGATCGATCTTTCGGTAGGCGGGATAGTCGCCTTTGTCGGTGTTTCCACGGCATGGTTGCTGGTTGCAGAACACTTCCCGATCTGGCTGGCGATCCTGGTCGGGATCCTGCTCGGTGTTCTGGTCGGATTTATCAACGGGCTTCTGATCGTCAAAATCGGTCTACCGCCGTTCATCGCCACCCTGGGAATGATGCAGGTCTCCCGAGGTTTGGTCTTAGCCCTTACCAAAGGATACCCTATTCAGCCGTTTCCCCAAAATTTTCTCAACATCGGCCAGGGAGCCCTGTGGTTCATTCCAATTCCTATCCTGATCATGCTGGGCGTTGTCGTAATCGCCCACATCTTCCTGAGCAAGACGACCGTGGGCCGTTATATCTACTATGTAGGCAGCAACCCCGTGGCCGCAAACCTGTCCGGCATCAATGTAAAGCGGGTTCTTTTCACGGTTTATATTCTTGCCGGTCTGACCTCCGGGGTCGCCGCCGTGATCCTCATAGCCAGACTGTCTTCGGCACAGAGCAGTATGGCTTTGGGTTGGGAACTGGATGCGATCGCCGCCGTGGTCATCGGTGGTGCCAGTCTGTCCGGCGGTGAAGGGTCTATTTTCGGGACTCTGATTGGAGCCGCCATGATGGGGGTGATTCGCAACGCCCTCATTCTGCTCCACGTATCCGTTTACTGGCAAAACGTGGTAATCGGATTGGTAATCATTGCTGCGGTAACCATCGACAGGTTGCGGCAGCAACGGCAGGTGGGGTGAGGATCCCTCGAAAAAAAGACAACGGGTACGGAGGTATGATGTGAGGCTTGAAAAACGTGTAGCTTTGATTACCGGTGCAGCCCGGGGTATAGGTCGGGCTATCGCTTTCGAGTTGTCACGGGCGGGAGCCCGGATCGTGATCGCAGATCTCGACAGAACCGCTGCCGAAAAAACGGCCGAGCAGATCCAAGCGGAAACCTGTCTCGCGGCGATGGCCTGGCAGATGGATGTCACGAAATACGACCAGATCGAAGCGGTTGTAGGACAGACCTTCAAACATTTCGACAAAATAGATATCCTGGTGAACAACGCGGCAGCCAATGCCAAGAACTGGGTGAAGGATCTGCCGGAGAAGGTTTGGAATCGGATAATCGGTACGAACTTGACGGGAACCTTTCTCTGCTCTAAGGCCGTTTTGCCGGCGATGATCGAGAGGAATTACGGACGCATCATTAACATCGCATCCATAGCCGGCAAACAGGGGGAGGCGGCCGGCAGCGCCTACTGTTCTTCGAAGTTCGGGGTGATCGGCTTCACTCAGTGCCTGGCGTTGGAGGTGGCTCAGAACAACATTCTCGTCAACGCCGTCTGCCCCGGCCCGATTCAAACAGAGCTTGGCGAGCTGGGGATCCGCCAAGACGCGGAACTGCGAGGCCAGGATCCGGATGAGTTTCGCCAGTGGTTCATCGACCGTACGCCGTTCAAACGGCAGGGAAGCTGCGAACAGGTGGCCAAAATGGTGCTGTTCATCGCCTCGGATGACTGCGACTTCACCACCGGGGCGGCTTTCAATGTCAACGGCGGAATTATCATGCATTGAGAAAGGGCAGACCTATGGAACAAATAACTAAGAACGTTTTTGCCGAGACAAACACGGTTGGCAGCGACCCGGCATATGTGGTCACCACCCAGGGCGTGGTCATGATAGACACACCGCAGTTGCCCTCCAGGGCGATCTCTTTAAGAGATGAAATTGCCGCCAAAGGGGAAGTTCGGTACATCATCAACACGGAGCATCACCCGGATCACGTATTCGGGAATTACTTCTTCCACGGCCAGGGGACGGTGATAGGGCAGCGGCGCATCGTGGAACGCTGGTGTGTTCCGCCGGGCATGGACCCCTGGGAGAAGAACAAAAGTGAAACGGAGAAACACGATCCGGAAGGTCTGAAGTTCTTCCCGTCCAGGGAGGAGTATTGGGACAAGGCGAATAAGCCGGGGATTCTCTTCGAAAAATTCCTCAGGCTCACCTGTGGCGAGCATGAGTTCGATTGCTACCACACGGGAGGCCACTCGCTGGCTCAAACATGCGTTCACTGTCCTCAGGAGCGGGTGCTTTTCACGGGGGACACGGTTTTCAACGGTGTACAGATCTTCTTCGCAGAGGCGGATCCCGAAGACACGCTCAAAGCACTCGAGTTTATAGATCAGTTCGATATCGATGTCATCGTGCCCGGACACGGTGCCGTATGCGACAGGCGCGCTATAGCCGAAAATAAGAGCTTTGTCCTGGATTGGCTGAGCGCGGTGCAATCGGGTCTGGCCATGGGATGGTCCAAGGAAACGTGTGTGGAGCGGATTTCCTTTGCCGATCGATATCCCATAGACTACGGGCTTAGTGAGGTAATCAACGATTTGCAGAGCTGGAATGTGGCGAAACTTTACGACTATCTCACCAGCAGAGGAGAGCATCGAGGATACGATATCTTTCCTTCCTGATGCGACACTCAATCGACCACTTTTATGAATCTTTATCTAAATCGCATTGCATAAAAGGAGAAGGAGAAAGATGAAAATAGCGGTAATCAATGAAACAAGCGCAGCTGACAGAAACGCCGATGTACTGGCTGCCCTGCAGGGACGCGGCCACGCGCTTTGCAACGCGGGTATGAAGAAAAATGGAGAGAAACCGGAGCTTCTCTACATCCAGACCGGTCTCATGGCTGCGATACTCCTGAATCTCAATCGCGTCGATTTCGTGGTTGGAGGATGTGGTACGGGTCAGGGATTTCTGAACTCCTGTATGCAGTACCCCGGAGTGTTCTGCGGCCACATTCTTACACCCTTGGACGCCTGGCTTTTCACTCAGATCAACGGTGGAAACTGCATATCCCTGGCACTCAATCAGGGATACGGCTGGGCTGCGAACATCAACCTGAGTTTCATCTTCGATCGGATATTCAGTGTTGAAAGGGGCTGTGGTTATCCTGCACATCGCAAGGAACCCCAGCAGGCTGCCAGGCAGACACTCGAACAGGTTTCCAGCGTGGTGCATCGCAGCTTCGCTGAAATCATCGAGACCTTGCCCGATCCGGTGCTGAAGCCAACACTCGAATACCCGGGATTTATCGATCTGGTGGACATTGCCTCCATTCCAGATGAGGGCTTGAAGCAGGCCTTCTTTAATAGGCTGGGTTAACAACGAAAGACCATGAAAATCTGCTGAAAGCGGTTGCGGTTCCCTCCGAATCGTTCTATCTTTCCGGTATAGGGAAGGACGGACACCGTGAGTACGCCTTTACAGCAGGGGCCTGGGATCGGATTTCGTAAAGAGGATCATCTGTCGATATGCGCTGACGCGTCCCGATTCTCCGTTGAGGGCGGGTGCACGGGATTCGATTTTGTCCACT
>CAZKCQ010000006.1:0-27820 GCA_964551205.1 uncultured Spirochaetaceae bacterium | reverse complement strand
CCCACGGCGTAGATCCCGGGTTTCACCGTGTAGTTCATGCGAAAGGAGTTGAACAGCCGGCACCTCAGCCGGCCCCACGCATCCCTCCGTGACCACTGGGTGGGAACAACCGGGGCATTTTCGGCGGCGGCGCCACCTCCCCGTCGAAGATCGAACAGTTCGACTGCCATCAACACCTCACTCCCGGCGAGTTTCTCCCTTATTTTCCTGCACTGGAGCAGATCCTATCGACAGGTGATCCCGCACCCATCGTTTTCCCGGAGCGCCAGACGGGCTGCAAGCCTGCGGGAGTCCGCTTCGTAAATCGGATCAGGATCGGGAAGCCCGTCGAAGCTCCCGAACAGTCTGTCGTTGAAGGGCGAGTGGAGCAGCTTGTACATCATGAACTTGCCCTCACGCCTCTCCTCCACCAGCCGAGCGTTCCGTAAAACCGTCAGACTCTTCGACACCGTGTACTGGGGTTTATCCAGAGCGTCCACGACTTCGCACACGCACAGCTCTCCGGGAGCCTGCTGCAGCATTCGTAGAATGCGCAGCCGGGTTTCTTCCCCGGCTGCTTTGTACGCTTCGACCGCCCTGTTCATATCTGCACTATAATGCATATATGCATATGAGTAAAGCGGGAATACAGCCTTTGATGAGAGAGAACAAGTTCAGTTCAGGGCACCGGGGAGAAGTTCATCGGGAATGGGATCTCGAGGAGCGTATCTCCATTCACAAAAACGGGTACGGGCCCGAAAACATAGTCGCCGCTTGTAGGGTAACCGTCCCTGTCAACGTCAATCAGTCCTCCAACGTCGTAACTTTCACCACCGGTGAAAACAGCGGGAGTATCCGTACCAAACTCGGTAGTAATGCACTCCACGGTTCCGCCGCTGATGGTTGGATTCGTTGGGGCCACACCGAGCCAATAATCTGGATTAGTGAGATCGTACCCTTCAGCGACCACCGCATAGTAGAAGAACGCATCGTCGTAATCATCGGCTCCGGTCAACCGTACGGTGAGCATCCCGTCTGTCGGGGTCGTCGCCTCCAGCACCATGGCCAGCCAGTCGCTCATCACCTGGTCAATTTCGGCTTCCCGACCGTCTACGGTAATCGTACCGGACCACTGCAGTGTCTGCCAGTACGGTGCATCCTCCATAAACATCGATAAAGTCAAGTCGATATCGACTGTTTCTCCGGGAAGACAGCTCACGCTCAGGGAGGCGGATATCGCCTCCTCAAAAGTACCCAGTAGATCCGGGGGAAAGGTTACGTCTATGGTTAAATCACCATTTACGATGACATCCGATCCCGACGGTGTGTAATCCGTGAACGTCACGATCACAATCCCCCCGTAGGGCGGCTCATCACCAGGCTCAATAAAATTGCTGAGATCGATTGAGACTCCCGGCGGGAACTCTTCACTCCCTTCATACAGGGGAGCCATGGCTTCCCATAACGCCGTCATTACCGCCAGGGCGCAGTCATTAATATCCTCAGCAGTGGGCCCATCCTGGGTCCCCGGCTCTATCTCGATCGTTCCGACGCATCCCGGTATGATGTCGATCCATCTTGAGGCACCCATTCTATGGTCTGGATGAGGTCGGCGTCCGGATCGTACACTTCGACGGTCAGCCCGGTCACATCGAATTCGGTGGCGGTTATGGCCTTGGTCGAGGCCGGATGATTGATGTTGAGCTGTATGTACCAGCCGGAAGCATCCGAACAGGCTGAAAAGAAACTGCAAATTTATGTTGTCTTCACTCGGAGATCGATTTCCGGTAGACCCGATAGCGCTTGTAGATGTGGGCGCCCAGCCGCTCGGCCAGGTTCGGGGTGTACGGGTTGTCCGCCGAGGTCAGGGAGAGGTCGGCCCAGCTGTAGCCCTTGGCCCGGGCCCGCCGGGCCATCTCATCGAAAAGCAGCAGGGCCACGCCCCCGCCCCAGTATTGGGGCAGGATCAGCACGCTCTTGATGGCCACACATTTGGGCTGCCGACGCATGTGCCGGAACAGTCTCAGTATATCCCAGGGATATCGCAGGCCATTGGCGTGGATGAGAGCCTCATTCAGATTCGGGATGCCGGGGAACCAGCCCACGGTCTTGCCGTCTACCTCGGCAAAGAGCACTAAATCAGGATCGGCGAACCTGGCAAAGGGTTTGATCAGTGCTTCCACGGCGGATCGGGGCCAGGGACAGTGATCGGGAAGATGGCTCAGGGACTCATTCAGCAGCAGGCGAACCGTATCCACCTCGTCCTCCAGCCTCTTTAAGTCGGGCGTACGGATCCGCACCCATCCTTTTCGGCGAATCCGTTCGGCCAGCCGTGCCAGCCTCTGCCGCTCCGGGCCGCTGTCGTCAAAGTCGGCCGCAAAGGCCAAATTGTCCGCTCTGGCCGGCTGGAATCCAAGACGCTCCATGAACACCTGGTAGTAGGGAGGCGTATGCCCGCAGAGAATGACCGGGGGTCGGTCCCGCCCCTCGATCAGCACGCCGTATCCGTCCTCCCGGTCCAGGTTGAAAGGGCCGCTCAGGGTATCGAGGTTTCGTTGCCTGGCCCAGTCCGTCACCCGCTGCAGCAGGCTCTCGGCTATCCGTATATCTTCGAAGTACTCGAAAAAACCGAAGACGCATTCCCGTCGGTTGCTCTCGGTGTTTACTACCTTGTCCTCCCCGGCGCAGATCGTGCCTACCGCCTGTCCATCGCGCCAGGCGATGAAAAACTCCGCCTCCCCGCGCTGGAAGAATGCCCCCCGCCCGGGATCGACGGTTTTCGCCCGCTGGGGGAGGAGCGGGGGAACCCACAGGGGATCGTTGTGGTAGATCTTCCAGGGGAAGGTGAGAAACCGCCGTTTGTCCCTCCGGGTTCGGACCAGGCGGATTTCGATTCGACTCACGGATTGGTGCCGCCTTTTGCGGTTCTACGTGATTCCAGCTCCTTGACGATTTGATCGTAGCGCTGCCGGGACAGGGGATAGAACAGGGCGCAGAGGATGCCCAGGCAGAGCAATACGGCGGGGATCGGGCCGGTGATCAGGCGGATGGCCAGTTCCGCCCGGGGCGGCTGGATGGCGACGTTTGGTCGATATGAAAATGCTTCCAGCAGCAATCCCACCAGCAGGATCGCGATGGACGTGGCTACTTTGTGGGAAAGAGTCACCATGCTGTAGAGCATCCCTTCATGGCGCTCTCCGGTTTTCCATTCATCCCATTCGATAGCATCCGGCAGGATCGCCCACGGCAGCACGTGGGCTGCAGCCACACCGATCCCGGCCAGCGCGCAGAGCAACAGAATGTAGGGCAAGGATGTGGCGGCTCCCAGGGTGATGATCACCAACTGCACTACGATCCAGAAAGTAATGCCTGTCATGTATGCGAATCGCTTGCTCAAACGATTAGACACCCAGTTCCACAGGGGAAGGGCGATGATGGCTGTCACGAAGATCGATCCAAGAATTAACGATCCCTGGCTCTCACGCTGAATACAGTACTTCACGAAAAAGAAGATTACGAACTGCACGATGTCTACGGCAATCCACGTGCAGAGGTATATGCCCAAGCCCCAGAGAGCTGGAGGATTTTTCCGCACGGCACGCAGAGCATCGACAAGTTTGTACTTCTCCTGAACCATAAACTCCTTCCGTTCCCGAGTACCGAGGAATGTCAGGAACAGGGGTGCGGCGCTGGCCAGCCCGAAAGTAAAACCCATTACCAGGACACGGTGTGCGTTTTCCGGACTGAAGGAACCGATCATGATTTCAGGTAACGAGAACGCGATCAGGCTCCCCAGAATCGAGAAAAACATTCGGTAGGTCGTGATCGATGTCCGTTCGTCGTAGTCATTGCTCAGTTCCGGAGTGAGAGCAAAATAGGGCATGTAGACGAAGGTTGCCGCCGTGTCGAATAGTATATAGGCAATCGAGTAGTAGATTGCGAGATATACATCTCCCTGCAGGGGTGGTTTCCACCAAATCAGCGCAAATGCCAGACCGAAAGGCAAGGCACCGAACAGCAGAAATGGTCTGCGCCTCCCCCAACGGGTTCTGGTCCGGTCGGAAATGTAGCCGATCAACGGATCATTCACGTAATCCCACGTTTTTCCAAGGAAGATGGCTATACCGGCGACAGCTGGTGAAATTCCAATGACATCGGTTAGAAAAATCAGGATGAACAATCCAATAATGGTGGTGGTCATGCTGAAGCCAAGATCCCCGGATCCGTAGAGTGCTTTGGTGAGCCTGGTCAGCTTGTGTTTCATAGTCGATGATCCAGGTACTATGTCATGGTTCTTCCAGCAATGCGCTTACAAGGGCATGATACTCGGGAATTATATGCGCAGAATCGGGATCGCACAAGCTGTGATCGAAAGTTCCGGGAAGCCGGCGATTTCAGAAGGGTGCAGCAGCGGGATTTTTTGTGAGCCGGGCTCAAGACCCTCAGGAAACCAGGAAAATTTAAAGTTTTTCTATAAATTTTCCTGTTCTTTCATGCCCGCTAATAGGTAAACTAGCAAAATTTAAAGATCTACTTGCAATTTTCCTCGAACGTTGTGCACGCTAATGGGTGAAATGGAAAATCTAAAGGATTCCTTTAAATTTTGCTAGAGACCTCAGGGTTGGTAGGAGTCCGAAATCCGGATTGGATCAAAGCTCTTGGCTTGATTGATCTCTTTATAGAGGTATGGTAGTATCACTCAACGATTATATGAGCTTGGAGTAACAAATCCTGATAGCTCGTTTTTCATGGGAGGGAAATGCGCTCTAAGCTTTTCGGTACAGGTTGTGTTTTCTTCATAATTGCGGCTGTTGCCTACTCCCAACAAGTCGAAATCCCCTACAGCACGTTCTTCCTCACCACCACTCCCATCAACGCGGATGTGCTGCTGGACGGGGAACCGCTTGAGGAACAGACACCCCTGCTGCTGCGGCAACTGGCTCCCGGCAGCCATGAGCTGGAGATCCGCAAGCAGGGCTACAAAACCGAGCAGCTGGGGGTCGAGCTGGCCGCCGGGGAAATCCGGAGCCTTGAAATCGAGCTGGCCAGTCTGTCCTTCAGCACGCTGCTGCCCGAGGAGGAGCGGGTAATCATCCGCGGGCAGCAGCAGGAGACCGGGGACACCGTGTATCAGCTTCCCGAGGGAATCTACTCCTTCAGCCGGGAAGGGGGGAGTCTGCATATCGAACCGGTGTTCCCCCAGGACAGCTGGATCGGCGGCTTGAATCTGGCCATTCCTCTGTCCGTTGCTTTCATCACGGTTCTTACCTTCCACGACATTTTCTATCCCAAGCGCGCAGCTCTGCAATTTACCGAAGATTTTTCCCTCTCTCCGGCCACCCTTTCGGCCTACGGCCTGACCATTTCCCTGATCAGTTTTGACATCGCTCTGTACGTTCGGCGCAACAAAGCGCGTAAGGCTTTCTCCTACGCAGCCACGCCTCGCGAGCAGGCGCTGCACAGCGCCAAGGAGTACTACGAACGAGCGGAGAATCTGTTGGCCCTGGGGCAGCTGGATGAGGCGCTGCGCTTCTATACCCGGGTTTTGGAAGGCTACAAAGACTCGCCCCTCTATCCGTACGCGCTCTTCAAAACAGCCCGGATCCACTTCCTGACCGGAGAGGACTCCCTGGCCACCATAGAGTTCAACCTGATCGCCGATCACTATCCGCTTCCTGATCTGTATGACAAGGCCCAGAGGGGGTTGGCCGATATCCTGCTCCGGCGGGAATCCTATCAGGAGAGCATCGAGCAGCTTCAGCACATGATCTTTGCCGATCCCCTCTACAGTAAAGAGGAGATCGAACTTCTGAAAGCCGAGATTCTGGAAGACTGGTTCTCAGCTGATCCTGACGTTATCGACAGGGTAATCAACGCCTACACCGCTTTGGTAGACAGCTACCCCGAGTCTGATAACCTGGATCTGTACCGCTACAAGACCGCCTACTATCTGCATCTGGCGGATCGAAATTCCGAGGCGGAATCGATACTCTCGCCGATCGACCCGTCGGTTCTGGGCGAGGATTTGATGCGCAGGCTCCAGGATCTGCGTCGCTCCATAGAGGACGCCTTGGAGGACGCCATGGAGGACTCCCGGTGAAGCGCGTCCCGGCCATCGCGGTCATCGCCTCTTTGATTCTAATCTGTGGAATCAGCCTCGTCTTCGGGCAGGAGCAGAGGGATGAACTGTATGAAGAGCTTTCAACCAGCCTGGAGCAAGCCGAAGCACTGGTGGCCGGCATGGCCCTGCAAGGTGAACCGCCGTTAACGGTGGAGCAGCTGGAGCACCTGAGGACACTGAACCGGCAGATCCGGGGATCCCTGTACAGCGATCTCATCGATCGCAGCGACTTGCTCCTGCTGCTCGCCCACGAGCAGATGCTGTTTCAACAGGATCATCAGGCGCTGCAGGCTCGCCTGGAGGGTTTGCTGCGCGAAAGCGAGCAGGATGCGCGCAACCTCAAGCGAAGCGCCGCAAGAGACAAGGTGCTGCGCACCTCCTTCAACACCACCCTGGTATCCTTCGCTCTGGCCTTCACTTTCTGGGGGCTTGGAGAGTGGCAGGACCGGCGCTACTTCGAGTCGACCACGATCGAGGGGGCAACACTACACCGCCGGCTCTTCCAGATTTTCTCCATCGGCAGCATATTCGGGGCAACAGCGGGGGTAGTCGGTGCGGGGGTGACCGTAACTCTTTACGCCGGAGCCCGTTAGCGGGAGACCGCCGCCCATTCATTTCTCGGTCAGAACGTGAATGCCGCTCCAATTCGCCGGCGGCGGGCTCTTCAGATAAGATTCGCAGCGGTCGAAGTACATGGCGGAGACCACGTCCCCGGGAATGAGTTTGCTCACCTGCTGGAAGTGTTTGGCCGCCTCGGTGAAATCGCGCTGATAGTAGAGTTTCAGTCCCTTGTGGTGATACTGCCAGGCTCGATTTTCCTGTTCGTTCAGCTGTTTCTTGACTGTGAAGATCCGCTGAGCGTGAGTTTTCCCCAATACCAGGACCTTGTCGATGAGCCGGCAGGGGAGGGCCTTGGAGATCTCCCGGAACACGTTTTCCGATATTATCACATCCTGCTTGTAGATCTTGGTGAGGTTCTCCAGTCTTGAGGCGAGATTCACCATATCTCCGATCACGGTGTAGTCCATCTTCTTCTCCGAACCGATGTTCCCCACCGTGACCATGCCGTAGTTGATTCCAATGCCTATGCGAAACTCCGGTTTGTCGAGCTCTCGCTGTTGGGCGTTGAAATCTACCAAGAGTTCCTGCATCTCCAGACCCGCCAGAGCCGCCTGCAGCGCGTCATCGGTATGCTGTACCGGGGCTCCGAAAAAGGCCATGATCGCATCTCCCATGTATTTGTCGACGATCCCATCGCGCTCCATGATCTTGTCTACCATGAGGGAGAAGTAGCTGTTCAGGGAGGCCACCATCTGGTCGGCCCGCATCAGCTCGGTGATCGTGGTAAAACCGCGGATATCGGAGAACAGAATCGCCAGGACCCGATCCTCCCCGATCAGCAGGGATTCCGGATTCTTGAAGAAACGATCGATCACCTCATTGGGAACGTACTTCTGGAAGATACTGCGGATTTCCTGCTCGTGTTTTTTGGCCAGAACCGCCCGGAAGGCGAAGTTCTTGATCTGGTTGTAGGCCTTCTCCAACTCATCGATCGTGAGGTTGAAGGTGTGGGCCAGGGTGCCGAGCTCGTCCCGATACTCCACGCGAACCCGTTCCGACAGGTCGTGGTTTTGAATGATATCCTGCATAGCCGTTACCATACGGGTAATCGGACTGGTGAGGTAGCCGGAGAACAGCAACAGGAGGAGGACGGAAACCGCGCTGGCTGCGGCCAGGATTATCGCGTTCTGGGTGGTGATTTCCGTCACCTCCCGGAAGAAAGTCTGCCGTTCTTCCGTGACCAGGCAGAACCAGCCGAAGGGTTCAAAGCTGAAACCGTAACCCACGCGGGACGCTCCCCCCAGGGAAAGCTCCACCCAACCTTGTTCCGCCCGACTGCGTAGGGATGCCAGTTCCTCCCGGTCCTCATCTCCAAGGACAGCAGCGCCGCCGGTCGTGAAGACCGGGCGGTCCCCGCTGTCCAGGGCCAGGATGATCTCTGTATCACTGCTGATGAGACTTTGAGCGTAGGTGAGGGCGGCCCCTTGCACGGCCTGGATGTAAACGCTCTGCTCCTCCAGATTGTTTTCTACCAGCAGGTTCCACTGATTATCGAGATAGCTCTCCATATCCTGAGCCTTAAAGGCCAACAATTCCACGGCAACTCTGGTGATGCCGTTGCGGGCGGAGAGGGAGGAGGCGATACTGCTGAGGACCAGGGTAACGATCAACAGGGGCAGCACGGTCAGAATGATTTTTAATCGTACACTCACAAAGGGGAGTTTGGCACAGCCTTGCTGATGTGTCTACATACCCTGTATAATCCCTCGAGACATGGACGGCATTCAGCAGGAGATGGAGATATCACCGGAGGAGCGGGAGCAGGTCCTCAAACAGATCGAGACCGCTATAGCCGAAAACCGCGCTCCCCAGAGGGCGGATCCCGGCGTCCTGCAGGCCGAAAAAAGAGGGCTGTTGTTCCCGTTGCTGATCAACCTGGCAGCGCTGCTGCTGGTCGCTGCGGGGGTGCTTCTCCTCTTCCGATACTTCGAGATGCGCAAAGAGAACATCACCCTGCGCCGCAGTTCCTACCTCTCCGCGGAAGGAGCCCTCATTCATACCCTGAAGCAGGAAACCGAGAACAGGCTGCAGGCCAAGGCGGAGGAAATCGCCTCGATCCAGCTGAAACTGCAGAAGGTCGATCAGGAGCGGCAGGACTTGAAACTGCAATTGGAGGCGGACCTGGAGACGAGGGAGGTACAGTTGCGCCGCAAGCTCGATGAGGATCTGAGCAGAGAACGGGATCGGTTGGTCGCCCTTGGAACCTCCGAAGCCAGCATCGTCGAACGCCTCCGGGAGCTGGAGAGCAGAGAGCAGGGCTCGATTGATCGGGCGATCGCCGACTATCGGCGGCAGCTGGACGCGCAGGTGCAGGAGAAGGAGCGGGAGTTGCTGGAGTCTCAGCGTCAGACTCAGGAAGCTCTGGTGCAGGCAAGCCGAGACCGGGATGAGCTCCTGTCCGAATTGAGGAAGCAGGAAAGCGAGAAGAGCATCGCTGAGCAGCGGTTGGCCGAATTGACCACCCGGTTGAAGGCTGAGACCCTTCTGAAAGAAGAGGAATCGGCCAGCGTAGATGCTCTGGAAGTTCAGATGGCGGCGAAGACGGAGGAGATCGCTGAGCTGGAGGAGCAGACGCGGGCGATCATGGAGTCGGATGCCCTGCTCACCCGGCGGCTGCAGGCGCGCGTGGACGGTCTGAATGCTCAATTGAAGGCGAGCGAGGCCGGGGCTGAGAGGCTTACCGCAGATCTGCAGTCCCTGCGGGCTGAGCGGGCTGCACTCTCCACGGCTCTGCAAAAAGCCCAGGGAGCTCAGACGGTCACCTTCGAACAGGGCAGAGACGACGCCCTTCGTGATGTCATGACCTTTCTCAGATATTTTTCCGGAAGCCCGGAAGACAGCGGTGATACCGAGAACCGGCTGCTTGCGTTGACTCGCCGGGATCCGCTGTTTCGGGCGGCAACCCGGGAGATTCGGATCTTGATCGCCGGCGGAGGTTCACCCGGAGAGCTGGCCTCACCGTTCCTGTTCCTCGGGATCGTCACCTCGGTAGCTTCCGAACGGGCGGTTATCGAGGCGATGGTGGATGTTGATGTTTCGGTGGGATCGGTCATCCAGATCCGCCGGCTTTCGGATCTGGAGCGGGAGATCATTATCGCCGAAGGAGCCGTGCAGGAGGTCCGGGGCAGCAAGATCATCGCCTCCTTCAAGCCGCTCACCTCCGGAGGGCAGTTGCCGGCGGCGCGGGATCCGGTGTACGTGGTCTTGGAGGAGGACTAGGGGGATGCAAAGAAGCTGGCTGAACCTGGGCGTCTCCTTCCTCCTGGCAGCCGCGCCGGCCCTCATACTACTGCGCTACTACTACCGGCAGGACAGTGAGCGGCCGGAGCCCAAGGGCCTGGTTGTGCGCATTTTTCTGCTCGGGATCGTGGCGACCTTCGTGGCCATACCCCTCGAACTGCTGATGAGCGTGTTCCAGGGGCTCTTTACCGATTTTCCCCTGCTCACCGCCCTGTTCAAAGCCTTCGTGGTGGCCGCTCTTGTGGAGGAATATCTGAAGCTCACCATCGTGCGGGTCTTCGCCTATAGGAACCGCAACTTCGATGAGATCATGGATGGGGTGGTCTATACCGTGGTGGCCAGCCTCGGATTTGCCTGCATGGAGAACATCCTCTACGTGATGGGGGGGACCATCGGCACCGCCCTGACCCGGGCGGTAACCGCGATCCCGCTTCACGCCACGGCTTCCGGGCTCATGGGGTACTACATAGGCCGCGCGAAGTTTGCCGCCTCCCCCCGGCTGGAAAGGGCTTTGATCAACAGGGGCCTGCGCATCGCGATTTTGGTACACGGGACCTACGACTTCCTCCTCTTCTCGGTTCCGGTATTGGGAACCCTGCCGCTCCTGGGGATGATTCCCCTGATCCTGGGTGCCTTCCTGATCCTCCGGTCCCGCATCCGGGTCGCTCTGGCGGAGGACCATCGTCGGGCACAGTTCGACCAGCTGGTATGAGGTGTTCGAGACCTGCGGCGATCTCCGCCGCCTTGCTGCTGATTTTCCTCGGCACCACCTTCTCCGCCTGGACCCAGGCACCGGCGCCGTGGGCACTGGGAGCCAGCCGCGGCGAAGATCTGGTGGTACGGCTGGTGACCATCGGGCCGGCGGATCCCATCTACACCTGGTGGGGGCATTCCGCCTTGATCGTGGAGGACTCCAGGATCGGGGCCTCCAGATTCTACAACTACGGACTTTTCTCCTTCGAGCAGGAGAACTTCGTTCTCAACTTCGTCATGGGCCGGCTCTGGTTTCAGGTAGGCGCCAGCGACACCGAACGGGAGCTGGCCTACTACCGCTACCTCGGTCGAACGATCCGCATCCAGACCCTAAATCTGTCGCCGCGAAAACGCCTGGAGATGGCCCTGTTTCTTGAGAACAACATCCTGCCCCAGAACCGCACCTATCTGTACGATCACTACTACGATAATTGCGCGACCCGGGTCCGGGACTTGATAGATGCCACCGTCGACGGTCAGCTGGCCGAAGCCACGGCGGTTCCCGGCAGAATGACCCTGCGGCAGCACACCCGGCGTTTTACCGAGCACAACTTCTTGATGGATTGGCTGCTGATGTTCCTCATGTCGGGGGTGATCGATCGTCCGATCACGAAGTGGGAGGAGATGTTTCTGCCCGATGAAGTGGAACGAAACGTGGCGGCCCTGCGCTACCGGGATGAAACGGGAGAGCGGATACCCCTGGTCGGCGAATCGTTCGTGTATTTCGATGCTCCTCAGCAGCGCTCCGTTGCCGAGCGAGCCTCCCCGGGCTGGGTCCGGGCATTGATTCCCGGCTTGATCCTGGGACTGCCCGCCCTGCTGCTTGGATACCTGGTTCGAAAAAACAGAAACTGGACCCTGCTCGGTGTCTACAGCAGTCTGGTCGGCCTGATCCTCGGTCTGGCCGGAAGCGTGCTGCTGTTCATGAGCACCTGCACCGACCACACCGTAACCTACGGAAACGAAAACCTCTTCCTGGCCAATCCTCTGGCCCTGGCCGCAGTACCCCTCGGCCTGTTAGCGGCCTTCGGCGCGGGCAAACGAAGCCGGCGCCTGCTCCAGCTCTTATGGTGTGCCCTGGCCGCCCTGGCCTGTGTGTATCTGCTGTTGAAGCTCTTTCCCTTCTTCGATCAGAGCAACCAGGCGGCCCTGGCCACGATCCTGCCCGTTTTGTTCGCATTCGCGGCCGCGGCCTGCCTCTCCTGGAAGCGGATCTAGTATTCGAAGCTCCTGCTTTCCCTGGGCTGCTTCACTCTTATTCCCGGGCTTGCAGCCAGCCGCTCCACAGCTCCGGCTTCAGACCAATCGTCACCTCTTTGCCGCAGCGCACGATCGGAGTTTTCAGAATGGCGGGATTCTTCAGGGCCTCCTCGAGAGGATCGTAGACCATGTAGGCCAGGCCGGCCTTGGAGTAGGTCTTGGAGTCTTGGTCCAGCAACTCTTCGGGATCCATGTTTCCGCAGATATTGGCGAGCTCCCCTTTGCTCAAGGGCCGTTCGTTCAGATCTACGAAGTGGGGCCGGATCCCCCTTTCGCGAAAGAAGCGATCGGCCTTGCGGGTATTCGGGCAGTTTCGGGTGCCGATGATCTGGACCGTCGGGATCATGGATACGGGGGATCAGCTCTCCATGGTGGGGGGTTCGTCCCTGTAGGTTTCCTTGATCTCGACGAAGTCATCGAAGTTGTCGAGGAAGACTTTCACCAGGTCCGGATCGAATTGTTGTCCCTTCTCCTCTTTGAAAAGTTCCAAGATGCGATCCAGCTCCCAGGCCGGTTTGTAGACGCGGGTGTTGGCCAGGGCGTCGAACACATCCGACATGGCGGTGATCCGCCCGAAGATATGGATATCCTTTCCCCTGGTTCCGTTCGGATATCCCTTTCCGTTCCATTTTTCGTGATGCTCGTTGGCGATAATCGCCGCGGCTTTCAACAGGCGCCGTTCGGAGTGCTTGAGCATCTCGTAGCCAAGCGTGGTGTGGGTCTGCATGATGGACCACTCATCCGGGGTCAGCTTTCCCGGCTTGAGGAGAATAGAGTCGGGAATGGCGATCTTGCCGATGTCGTGCATCGGCGAAGACAGCCTGAGAAGCTCCGTCTCATCATCACTCAGTCCGTGCTTCGCGGCGAACAGCCTGCAGAACTCGGCAACCCGCTTTACGTGGTACCCGGTTTCCTTGGAGCGCAGTTCCCCGGTCTCGGCCAGGGTAAAGATGATTTCCCGCTGGGTGGCCTCGATCTCCTCCTGGAGCATGGCCGCATCCAGAGCCTTGCCCGTGTAGGTCGCGGCCAGCAGCAGGTGTTCCAAGTCCTGCTTGCTGAACGCCTCAGGTTCGGGCATCTTGTTGATCGCCTGGAATACGCCGATGATCTTTCCCTCTCCATCTTGAATGGGCAGTCCCAGGATGTTGCGGGTGTGATAGCCGGTTTTCTTGTCGATCTCCTTGTCGAAGCGTTCGTCATTGTAGGGATCGTTGATGATCAGAGAATCACCGGTTGTGGCCACGCAGCCGGCGATCCCGGCGGAGCTGGGGATGGTGATCCGGTCCACCCCGTGGGCTACCTTGCTCCACAGCTCCTGGGTCTGGCGGTTGAACAGCCACACGGTGCAGCGGTCGGCGCTGATCAGATCCCGGCCCATGTCGGCCAGAAGGATCAACAGCTGGTCTATGTCCCGTTCATCCGCGATGCGGCCGACGTAGTAGAAAATCGTTTTCAGGAGTTCATTAGGAGATGCAGTCAAAGGCCTGATTTTCGAATACTTAGCCATACCTTATCGCTGAATGATAAATACTAAAACGCAAGATTTCAAGGCTCCCATAGGGATTATCGGTGTCTAACAGTTCAGGATTTAACGAACATGATAACGGCGAATACGGTCAGGAGGATGAGCACGACCCGCCGAAACCAGAGGTCGGACAACCGGCGAAACAGCAGCACCCCGCAGGCGGTTCCCGCCGCTACGAAGGGACTGTAGTATAGCAGCGTCCGCCAGAGCTCGGCGGTGAGCAGGCCGATGATGTAGAACAGCGGGATCTTGTACAGGATCATAAATACGAAGTAGACCTGCAGCGTGGCTTTGAATCCCTTCTTTCCCAGGTTCAGGGAGTTGCAGTACATGATCACCGGCGGGCCGCCGGCGCTAAGAGCCCCGCTGATGATGCCGCCGACGAATCCGGCCAGATAGCCCCAGCGGCGGTCCATGTGAAAGTGATTTCGATTCTGCGTGAGCAGGGAGAAGCCTACGTAACTGAGGATGAATCCGGCCAGGATCTTCAGCAGCAGACCCTCGGGCAGGTTGACCAGGCCGTAGACGCCGATGGGTACACCCAGAGCGGTTCCGGCCAGCAGGGGGAGGAGGACCTTCCAGGCGATATGCCTTCGCAGGGGGATGGTCATGCTGGTGAAGATCGCCAGACTGCAGAAACTCACGAAGGCGTTGGCAAGTTTTATGCCGATCAGCAGTGGCAGGAGGGCCATGGCGACCAGACCGAAACCGAAACCGCTCAATCCTGAAATGAAGGAGGCGGCCAGGGTAGTCGCGGCGATGATCCAAAACATACAACGGCGGGCTTGGGCTGCGACTACACCGAAATGGCTTTGGCGCCCGCCAGCAGATATTCCTCCGCTTCCACGGACCAGAGGCCGTTGCGGGACTCGACGATCTCGGCCAGTCTGGCGTAAAGCGGATCTCCTGCTCCTTTTTCCTCGAAATCCTCGATGGCGGTCAGCTCCATCTCGATATTCGTGTAGATCAGCTTCTTGCCTCCTGGGATCCTGGGAAGATTCAGGGTCGTTTCCACCACGGCGTTCAGCCCGCCGACGTGGGTTACCATCATGGCCGGATTGACCTTTCCCTCCGACATGAGGGCTAAGGCCTCGATCATGTCCTCCGTATTCCCGCCGCTGGTGCCGACGATGTGGGTGCCGCCGTAGTGTACGTTATAGAAGTTGACCCGGGCGGCGAAGGCGGCGTCGATGGGACCTGCGAAGAAATTCAGGCAGCCGTTTTTACCCAGGATGCGATCCCCGGTTTCCACGACCGGGGCTACCGGGGCGAAGACAAAAACGTCGTCGAATCCCTCACCCCCCGTGAGACCGATCAGGTGACCGGGCACATCCTCGATCTCCCGGGTGTTGCTGAAAACCAGCTCGACCCCCAGTTCGGCGGCTTGCGCCGGCGGAAAGAACGTTTCGGCCCGTTCCAGGCGTTTGTCGTCGATATCGGTCACGACGATGAGCCGGGACCGGTTGCCCTCCGGCAGGGCGGTGTGCAGGGCATAGTCCAGCGAGCCCAGACCCATGGGTCCGGCCCCGGCCAGCAGAGCCAGGCATCCCCCTTCCCGGATGCCCATCCGGTGCACGTAGGAACCCTGATCATTGTGGAAGGAGGAGTGGAACGCCCCGGCGATGCAGGAGACCGGCTCCGACAGGGAAGCGGGAAAGTAGCCCCGGCCGCTGTAGGGCAGCAGACAGTTCATCTCCATAACCTCATTGGGTATGATGATGAAGGTGGCATCTCCACCTATGTAGGGGAAGGAGTAGCCCGGCGCGTCCAGGCTTCCCCTGTAGTTCAGCGCCGGCTGGATGGAGAACTTCATGTCCTCCTTGAAGGTGCTGCGCCACTTCCTGCCCACCTCTACGAGTCTGCCGGACATCTCATGGCCGATAATCGTCGGGTTTTTATCGATGTCGTTGGGCACGCGTTTGTGATCGGCACCCTGCTCGGCCGCCTTGTAGCTGGACATGCAGATCGAATCCGAGATCACCTGGGCCAGGATCTCGTTGTCCTTGAGTGGGGGAAGGTCGAACTCCTCCAGGCGTAAATCCTCTTTTCCGTACAGTCGAACAGCCAGGGTCTTCATCACCTTTTTACTCCTATTCTACTTGAGCATGATCTGTCCGCCGGTCACCGGTACGGCCTGCCCGGTTTCATAGGTCTGATCCACAATATACAGTAGTGCGCGGACCACGTCCTCCACGCGGCAGCCCCGTTTCATAGGCACCTTTTCCTCGTAAAAGTGCCGGACATCCTCCACGCTTTGCGCACCCGGGACCTTGCCGGCCCGCAGGTACTGGACGAACAGCCCGTGTTTCGAATCGGACCAGAGGGGGCCGTCGAAGAAGTTGCCCGGACAGATTGCGTTCACCTTGATATTGTGCTCCACCAGTTCCAGGGCAAAGCTCTGGGTCAGGCCGATCCCGCCGAACTTGCTGCCGGCGTAGGCGTAGTTCTTGTTGCTGCCGCTCAAGCCCGACTTGGAGTTGATCTGCACGATGTCCATGAAGTAGTCGGGGCTGTAGCGGTGCTGGATCTTCATGATCTCGGAGGCAGCCTTGCAGCAGAGAAAGTATCCCCTGTAATTCACCCGGGTGACGAACTCGAAGCTCTCCAGATCCAGCTCCTCCAGGCTTCCCGCCCTGAGAACACCGGCATTGCTTACCAGCAGATCCAAACCGCCGTAGCTCAACACGGTCTCCCGGACCATCCGGGCTGCGGAGCTCTGCTCGGTCACGTCCGCCCCCAGGGCCAGGCAGCGTCCGCCGCCGAACCGCAGGTTCAGCTCTTCGGCTCTCTTCACGGCCAGATCCTCGTTGAGATCGGCTATGACCACGTTGGCGCCCTGGGCGAGCAGGGACCGGGCCATTCCCGCACCGAATCCCTGGGCCGCTCCGGTCACCAGGGCGATCTTCCCCTTCACGCCGCCCGGTGCGGCGGAGCCCGGTGTGCGGCCTGCAGCCGCGCGGTCCGATGCGCTGCTGACCCGTTTGCGGAACGCCTCCACCTCCCAGTTGCGAATGAACTCGACCTGGGGGGCGGGAAGCGGTTTTAAGCCCCCGAAGGATCGGCTCAAGGCAGCGACCTTGACCGCATCCAGAAATACCGACAGGGCGATGTCGGCGTTCTTTTTCGATCCTCCCCAGGCGAACAAGCCCAGTTCTTGCACGCAGATGATGATCGGTGAGATGCCGTTTCTCTGACGGTACCGGCGAACACCCACCTCGACGGCTCGGTACTGCTGTTCCAGGGATTCCCGTCTGGGTATGAAAAGGGCCTCGTGGTTGCAGTACACGATATGGTCCGGTGTGATGGATGTCGACAATTCTGTGAAGGCTGCCTTGCCTGTTAAAAACGAGGATACCGGGCGGCTGCTGTGAAAGATGAGGATCGATGAGTCCTCCAAGAGCAGCATCCGCAGTGCCGGCGCCAGTTTCGCCGCCCGGTCGCGGTCGGTCTGCGCGGCTGTGAACACCGGCACCGGACCCGAAAGCCGTCGGATCTTCCGTATCAGCCGCTCCGTGGTTGTGCGGATTTCCTGGTAACTCTCCCCGCCCACGCACAGGCCGTGGTTTTCGAACAGCAGGACTTTGGGCTGCCCCCCGTGTTTCCTCCGGAACTCCTGAACCGCCTCCCGGGTTGTGCGGGCCAGGATGTAGCCGGGATTCACGGTGGGGATCCACAGCACGGCTTCCCCCAGAATTTTGCGAGCGGTCTGCCGGCCCTGCTTGCTGCAGGTCAGGGCATTGATCAGGGCCGGATGGGTGTGCATGACGTAAGAGGCCTCGAACAGATCGTGCAACAACGTTTCCACGCTGGGACGCCTGCTTTGCTGTCCCGCTTCCCGGGCTGCCAGAAGGTCCTCCAGCACCCGGGCCTCCCGCTGTTTGGGATCGTCCGAATACTCTCTGTCCCACATGGCCGCCAGTCGATCCCGGCGAAGCTTGACGAACCCCCCTTCGCCGATGTCGGCCAGGGACACCCCGGATGCCTTGATATACAGGTGCTTCTCCGTCTTGTACGAGCTGTTCCCGCCGCCGGCCAGGAGAAACCCGGGGTCAGAGCCGTAGTGATGGGAGATGGCGAGGAGGTCCTTCAGTTTCTGTTTATTCATCTGGTTATTTGTAGCGCGGGCACCTGATTTTATCAACAGCGCGTATGCGGCGCAAGGCAGCGGCTGAATCGGGTCACCTTGAATCGCGGCTATCCTACCTGTAGAATGGCTCTTATTTGAAAACACAGGGAGAGGTGTACGGTGCAGGGAAAAGGTCAGTCCCTTCTGGTTGTGGGAAGCGTCAACATGGACCTGGTGATGCAGTTGGACAGGGCGCCTCAGGGCGGAGAAACGCTCCTGGGCCGGAGGTACAGCTACGTACCCGGAGGAAAAGGAGCCAATCAGGCGGTCGCCGCCGCCAGGTTGGGGATGGATGTGACCTTTGCCGGAAAGGTAGGAACCGATGCTCACGGCCCCGTGCTGCGGGAGAGCCTGGAAGTGGAGGGGATCGCCACCCCCTACCTGTTGAGCGACGCCGGCGAGCAGACCGGATTTGCCGCCATCTTTGTCGAGTCGGACGGCCAGAACCGCATCGTCGTCTTCCCCGGGGCAAATATGGCGATCCGGGAAGCGGATGTCTCAAAAGCCTTCCACGGCACATACAAAGCCGTGATGATCAATCTGGAAATCCCCCAGGAGATCGTGTTGGAGGTCTGCCGCTTGGCTCGGGAGAGGAGCCTGCCGATTATCCTCGACGCCGGGCCCGTCCGGGATCTGGATTTTTCCCTGCTGCACGGCCTGGAGATCATCAGTCCGAATGAAACCGAGACCCGGGCGATTACGGGGATCGAGTGCCGGGGTGTCGACGATGCCGTGGAGGCGGCCCAAAAGCTGGTACGGATCGCTCCCAGCAGATTTGCGGTCATCAAGCTCGGACAGCGGGGGGCGCTGCTCTACGACGCCGAACAGGACTACGCAAAATACCTGAAAGGCTACCCGGCGGAGGCCGTGGACAGCACCGCCGCCGGGGACGCCTTCACCGCCGCCATGACGGCTCACTATCTGCGTTACGGCGATCTGCCCCAGGCGGTAGCCTACGCCAATGCCGCCGGAGCCCTGGCCGTGACGCGGCTGGGCGCCCAGCCCTCCCTGCCGATGGCCCGGGAGGTTCAGGCCTTCATCCGCGAGCGGGGATTGGAGATTCCCGGTGTCTGAGACAGGGGATGCGCGCTCCATGGTGGAGGAAGCTCTCCGGGTCGTGTCCGGGTTGCCCGGAATCGTCGCGGTGATGCGGGTGCGGCGGGCGACCGTCCGGCAGGTCGTGGAGCTGGAGAGCCGCTACGAACAGGGGACGCTGGTGCCCCTGAAGAATCTGGGCGTGCGGATCGCGCTGAAACGGGATGTGGCTATCGGGGTGCTCAAGGACAAACACTTCCGGGAGCCTCCGGAGCCGACTGTCTATCTGGTGGAGGAGGACCCGGGAAGCGGCGATCCCCCCCGGCACAGCATTACGGTGGGGGACACAAGATACCGGATCGTGGGTGAGGAGGTGCTCGCCTCCCGCTCCCCATACTCGGAGAAGATCCTCTCCCTGGGTGATTCCTTCGTTATTTTCCCCGACCGCCGCAGCGGCAACAAGACCCCCTCCTATTTCCTCGTGCCGCCCCTGGGATTTCCCGAGCTGGAGAGGATTGCGGATCGGCTGGGTATCGGCGGGGTGCTTTCCATCAGCCCTTCGGCGCAGGCAGACAGCCGTCTGCGGGAAGCCTGCGGCTTTTCCACCGACCCCTCCCTGGCCACCCTGCTGCTGGCCTTCGACCTGAGGCGGGCGACCTGAAAATTAACTCGTAAGCTCTACAGGGTCGCCTTGATCCGCCCGGCCGCCCGGCCGTAGGCTCTTTCGATCAGAGCCAGGTCGGCCTCTGAGTGGGCGGTACAGATGGAACCCAGTCCATGGATGACATGTACATCCTCCAGCAGCAGAGCCAGCTGCAGAACCCGGTTGGCTAGCTGCACGTCGCAGACGTGCGGATTCAGCGTATCCTCCGGTCCCTTGCAGAGGTGCTCCGCGTCGTAGGGGAAGATCACAGTGCTGATCGAGCTGCCAGGCAGGGTGCCGCCCCCCGTGCCTGTGCAGCGGGCGTAGAGCCCGGCGGCGGAAAAACTCTTTTCGACGATTTCCCGTATCCGGCCGGCCAGATCGTTGATGTAGGGATACACCCTCTCCTGGTTCTCCACAAGGTATGTGAGCATGCTCTTGGAGGCCAGCAGGCAGGCCGGGTGGCCCGAGTAGGTACCCCCGGAGAAGCGAACGTGTCCCGAGCGGCCGGCCAGCTCCAGGATCTCCCGGCGGCCCGCCACCGCGGCCAGGGGCATACCGCCGCCGATGATCTTGGCCAGGGTAACCAGGTCGGGCTGTACCCCGTACAGCTGACCCAGCAGCCCCGCGTGAAAACGGAAGCCCGCTATCACCTCGTCGAAGATCAGGATGGTTCCGTGCTTTCGGCTCAATTCCCGGGCCGTCTGAAGATACTCCCGATCGGCGGGGATCCCTCCCCCTGCACCGATGAACGGTTCCAGGATGAAACAGGCCAGCTGCGAACCGTAGCGTTGGAAGTGATCGGCCAGCATCTGGGTATCGTTGAAGCGGGTGACCACCACTTCCTCCTCTATGGCCAGGGGCAGCCCGTCCGTATCGCTGAACTGGAAGTGGTTCTTGCCGTTGTGGTACTCGATCCCCACCAGCCCCCAGGGCTGGGCACCGTGCCAGCCGCCGCCGATCTTCATCACCCGATCCCGACCTGTGTGGGCCCGGGCCAGGAGGATCGCATACATCGTGGCCAGGGAACCGCTGGTGGTGAAGCGGACCCGCTCCATCCCGGTTTGCCGGCAGAGGATCTCCGCTGTTTCGCTCTGAAGCTGCTCTACGAACCCGGTCTGCAGACCCCAGCCGGCGTCAAAGGCATCCCGCAGCGCCTCGGTGACCACCGCGGGGTTGTGGCCCAGGATGTTGGCGTGGTGACCCTGCCAGAAATCGAGGATGCTGTGTCCGTCTTCATCCGTAATGCGGGCGCCCCGGGCTTCGCGGATCCGCGGCGGAAAGGGTTCGGTCAGCCGCAGATTGTGGCTGCCGCCGTCGATCAGAGTGTTCCGGGCTTGCCGGTGAAGCCGGGCGGTTTCGGGAAAACGGCGGGTGTACTCCTCCGACAGTTTGCCCAGGAGCATGCTGTGATCTCTCTGTTTCATTTTTCCACAATCCCGTTTCGATGGTGACTATACGGTAAAAGCCTGCGCCTGATCAAGCTCAAGGTGACTCGCGCCCAACGGGATTTACGATGCCCCGGCTGTCCTGGACAACTTCCAATGGCGCGAGTATGATGCCGTTGAAACCACGGATCCGTCGACCCGGGTGCACAGCCGCCGTGCGCGGAGTGTGCCGAGGCAAGAGCAGTACCAAGGGAGGTAGCGAAGGGTGGGGACGATGAAAAAATACGCCGCGATAGATCTGGGTGCCGAAAGCGGCCGGATCGTTGTTGGGGACGTGCGGGCGATCCAGGAGGTTTATCGCTTCGAAAATCGACCTGTGCGGATCGGGCACAGCATCTTTTGGGATGTGCTGGGCATCTACACCGAGATCAAGAGGGGGTTGAAGGCTGCCTTCAGCCGCTATCCGGATCAGATACGGAGTATCGGTCTGGATAGTTGGGGCGTGGATTACGCTCTCCTGGATCGCCAGGGAGACCTGATCGGCGGAGTCTATCACTACCGGGATTCCCGCAACGATGATGTCCCGGAGCAGGTGTTCTCTCACATTCCCAAAAGGGAGATCTATGAGGAAACCGGGATCCAGCACATGCAGATAAACACGATCCACCAGCTCTACGCCCACGGGAAAACAAAACCGGGGCTGGTAGAGCAGGCCTGCACCCTCTTGACTGTGCCGAATCTGTTCCACTACTGGCTCACCGGGAAGATGCTCAGCGAGTACTCCCACGTCAGCACCACCCAGCTGTACAATCCCCGCACAAAGGACTGGTCCTGGCGGATCATCGACACCCTGGGTTTCAAACGGGAGTGGTTCGGGGAGATCGTGGCTTCTGGAACTCGGCTCGGTACCCTGCTGCCCCACGTGGCCGAGGAGATCGGCGCTCCGTCGGAGGTGATCGTCATCGCCTCAGCCAGCCACGACACCGCCAGTGCCGTAGCCGCGGTCCCGGCTCCCGGCAAAACCAACTACGCCTACATCAGCTCGGGGACCTGGTCCCTCCTGGGCTGTGAGAGCCCCGAACCGATCATCAACGACAAGAGCTATGCCCACAACTTCACCAATGAGGGAGCCGCAGACGGGGGTATTCGCCTCCTCAAGAACATCATCGGTCTTTGGATCGTCCAGGAGTGCAAGCGGCACTGGGATCGTACGGATCGGGAATACTCCTACGGGGAGCTCACCGATCTGGCTCGGGAGTTCGGCCCGGCCGGGTTCGCCATCGATTGCAACGATCCCCGCTTTCTCAAGCCGGGTCTGATCGACGACAGCATGCCGGATCGCATTCTCGCTTACTGCCGGGAGCACGGGCAGGCAGAGCCGCACAGTCCGGGGGAGGTCGTACGGGGCGTTCTGCAGAGCCTGGCCGAGCTGTACACCGCCTCGATCCGGGAGCTGGAGGATGTGTCGGAACGGTCGCTGGAGCAGCTGTACATCATCGGGGGGGGCAGTCAAAATACCCTTCTCTGCCAGCTCACCGCCCGGGCGGCGGGGATCCCTGTGTTCGCCGGCCCGGTGGAGGCCACGGCGATCGGGAACATCATGATCCAGGCGATAAGCATGGGAGAGCTCGGTTCGATCCAGCAGGGCAGAGAGCTGATCCTGGGCTCCTATGAGATCCAGGAGTTCACGCCCTAGAACCCCCCGCTGCGGGCCAGACCGATCTTCGCGAACGCCTCGATGCGGCTCTGCATCAGTGGATACTTCTCCACCGCTTCCCGGCAGAACATTCCCCTGTCCGGATCCTCCGTGGCCGCCGCCTCATGGCCGATCAGCGCCCAGGTGGATTCGATCAAATGCCGGAATTGAGGTTGCCGGATTTCCGGACAGGTAAACTCCTGTCTGGGGGAGTTGATGTCTACACCGCTGATCTCGAACAGGCCGCGCTGCCGGCAGAGGGATTGCACCCGGGCGAGCTGCTGCGGTGAGTTGCGGTTGGGCATATAGGTTACAGCCCTGAAGCCGAGCTCGGTCAGGATCTCGAATAATTCCTCCAGGTAGGCATCCTCGAAGGCCTGAGCTTTCTTGTCTCCGGTTACCGATTCGCCGATATCCCCCAGATAGGCGTAGGCGGAGATGGCCCCCACACGCTCGCAGAAGGCCAGGCACTCCCGGATCGGGGGACACTCCTCGGCGGCATCGATATAGAAACGGTCCACCAGATCGCTCTTCAAAGCCCCCAGCAGGTCGTAGGGATAGTGGGGATTGGTTTCGGCGGCCAGGAGCTCCTGCACCTTGGCGCTGAGGTTCAGCTCGAGTTTCTTCCGTAAAAAGTTAAGGAGATTCGCACCCCTGCCGAAACGACGGATCATTCGCTCGGACAGGGCGAAGAGGATGTGCCGCTCCGTGATGCTTCCCCCCTCGTGAACCGTAGAGAGCGGGACCACATCCGCGTCGAAATCCAGCAGCAATTCATCGTCCAGGAGCACGTCGTTCAAGCGCCGGACCATCCGGCGGTTGCGTCGGTTTCTGGCTTCCCGGAAGGGCTGGAAGTAGGCGGAGACCGCCTGGATGCGGGTGTGGGGGATCCCGTGCAATGCGATGTAGGCGTTGGACAGCTGGTCCGGGTTGTTGATCCGCCTGCCGGCAAGGGCGGTGGAAGAGAAATCGCAGCGGCACTCCACTCCGATTGTCGTTGCCAGCTGGATTGTTTTGCCCGCCTCGATGAACTCCTCCGCCCCGCTGATCGAGTCGTGGTCCATGATGCCGGCGGTTCGCAATCCTGCCATGCAGCTTCGCCAAACCGCCTGGGTCGGGGAGTAGGGGGAGAACGAGTAGATCGTGTGGATATGGTTGTTCACATCCTCTCCGGCTTGCGGCCGGGGGATCTTCCCCGTGCTCAGCGCGCCGCTGAGCTCGGAAATTGCCCCCAGACGCATCCGAGGCCGGGGATGGTTGAGCTGCTCGAACAGATCCGGCTGGTTCATAACTCGGCGGTAGAATAGCATATCGCAATCCTCGATCGCAATCCTAAGGAGGCTTGCGATGTCCTCTTCCAGCCCTGCGGGCTGTCATTGTAATAGAGGGTGCTTGACAGAACTTGACCGAATCGCTTAAATTATCACGATATATATAGTAAAAATCCACTATAGAAGAGGTACTATGAAGCGATTTAGAGAGGGACTGCTGTCCGGTAAAGATTTCGTGGCCACCTGCGAGCTGGTGCCTGGACGCGGGCACACGGGGATGGGGATCGACAATATCCTCAAGTTCGCCGAGGAAGCCAAAGGCAGCGAATACATCTACGGAGTGAGTCTGACCGACAACGCCGGGGGAAACCCGGCGCTGTGCGCCGACATCCTGGGCCCGGAGATCCAGGCGATCGGACCGGATCTTCTGGTTCATTTCTCCTGCAAGGACATGAACCGCAACATGATCGAAGCCCGCGCATATGCGCTCAAACGGGCCGGGGTGACAAACCTGCTGGTTATCACCGGGGACTATCCGATATCCGGGACCTTTGGATTGCCCAAACCGGTTTTCGACATCGATGCGGTGATCGCCCTGCACTACCTGCGGCAAATGAACGAGGGGCTGGAGGCGGAGGTCGGCCGCAAGACGGTAAAACTCGAACCCACCGATTTCTTTCTCGGAGCGGTGGCTTCCCCCTTCAAGGCTACCGAGGCCTCGACCTACATGCAGTACTACAAGATGGAGAAGAAGATCAGAGCCGGGGCGCATTTTGTGACTACCCAGCTGGGCTACGATGCCCGCAGGTTTGCCGAGTTCTACAAGTACGTACGACAGGTGCTTGGGCTGAACGTCCCCCTGATCGGCAGCGTGTACGTTCTGTCCGCCGCAGCGGCCCGCTTCATGGCTACCGGAGAGGTGCCGGGATGTTACGTCAGCGACCGGCTGGTCGGCGTGCTGCAGGAGGAAGCCAAGGCTCAGGACAAGGGTAAGGCCGCCCGGCTGGAGCGGGCCGCCAGACAGATCGCCATCCTCAAAGGTCTGGGATACAACGGCGCGCACATAGAGGGCTTGAATTTGAAGTTTGCCGATGTGACCACGATCATGGAACGGGCCGGGGAGATCGGGAACAACTGGCGGGATCACCTGGAGGAGCTGGATTTCTCGCCCCCGAACAGCTTCTTCCTGTTCGAGGGCGGGGAGGACTTTTCCTTTGCCGGGAACGGCGGCCAGGTGAAGCTCCGGGAAACTCGCAGGAAGGCGATCCCCTCGCTCAAATTCTGGCTGATGCGCTTTACCCACAAGTTGCTCTTCATCGAGGGAACCCCCGGCTACAAACTGATGCGGGCCTTCGCGAAATCCGTCGAGAAACGGCGCCTGCGCTACAAGGTGTTTCAGGCGTTGGAGCACGTGAGCAAGCGGGCCCTGTTCGACTGCCGCGAGTGCGACGACTGCGCCCTGTTCGAGATGTACTACCTCTGCCCGGAGTCGCGCTGCCCCAAGGGCCAGCGGATCGGTCCCTGCGGGGGAAGCCGAATCGACGGGAACTGCGAGGTTTTCGAGGAACGGCCCTGCATCTGGGAGCTGGTGTACTGGCGGGCCAAGAACCGAAAAGAGCTGGATAAGCTGCGCTACGTGATCAATCCCCGCAACTGGAAGCTCTATGAGACCTCCTCCTGGGTGAACTACTTCCTCAAGTACGATCACTCCGGTAACCATCTCGGAGTGCCGAAAGAAATTACCCGGGATGTATAATCGTGAAAAAAATCTTGACAGATCGTGTAATGTACTTTAAACTGAAGTACCCAACCAATCAGATCAGATAATAACAAACGATCTTGATAAGGAGGAAATTGATGGTCAAAACAAGCATACCGGTACTACGCCTGCTGCTTCTGGTCGGAGCTTTCCTCCTGGTTTCTTTGGCTGTGACAGCCGAGGGAGCCATGGAAAAGGAGTGGGCCCGCAAGGATTTCGGTGATTCCTGCGCCGCCTGCCACGGCTCTACGCCGGAGTATCCCCTCTTGGGTGCCAGGCTGGGCTACGACAAGTCCGGACACAAGAACAACGACAACTCCTACTACGCCAACGGAGCGGGTTGCCAGATCTGCCACACCAACGAGGGCTTCATCGACTACGTGAAGACCGGTAAGGTGGACCCGGATGCCTACGTGGCCTATCCCTCGCAGCCCAGCTGCGTAACCTGCCATTCGCCACACGAAACCTGGGATTTCAGCCTGAGGACGACCAAGGCTGTAAAACTCCAGGATGGTTCCACCTTCGACGTGGGGGCCGGGAACCTCTGCGCCAACTGCCACCAGGCCCGGCTGGGCGTGGCCAGCGGGGTCAAGGCCATGGAGGCCAGGAGCGTCAGCTCCCACTGGGGCGGCCACCACGGACCCCAGTCCAACGTGGTGAACGGCACCAACGCCTACGAGTACCCGGGCAAACACTACGCCAGCTCTCCTCACAAGGACGTGCTGGCCGACGGCTGCGTCACCTGCCACATGAGCCTGCCCGAAGGCCGTTACTCCTCCAGCCCCGACGTGGGTGGACACAGCTTCAACGTCGTTGGCGAGGTGCACGAAGCGGCGCAGGTCAATGTGTCTGCTTGCGCCGGCTGTCATGAAGGCATCGGCCAGCTGGCCGGCACGGAGATGTTCGACATCAAGGCCAAGGCGGACTACGACCGCGACGGCACGGTGGAGGCGGTGCAGATGGAGGTGCAGGGGCTTCTGGATGCCATGGTGAACAAGAACGGCACCGGATACCTGCAGACCATCAATCCCCCGATGTTCGCGAAGGATGCCGAGGCGACCTTCGAAGGCCTCGGTGGTTGGGCCAATTCCAGAAGCGGAAACTGGAGTGAGGCCGAGATCGGTGCCCTGTGGAATTTCAAGTTGTTCGTGGAAGACCGCAGCCGGGGCGTGCACAACGCCACCTACACGATCCAGGTGCTGTACGACTCCCTCAAAGCGCTCGATCCGCGCCTGGACGATTCCCTGCGGCCGAGGTAGGAACGCGGAAGAGTTTTAGCGTTTATGAAATTAGAAGGAGCTGTTCCCCGAACAGCTCCTTTCTTTTTTTCCAGGGCTGTGGAAAGTTCAAATCCTATTGGATATAATGATGCGAACAAACCAGAGAGGAACAACGGATGATCGCATTCAAAAGCCTGAGTGAAATTCTGAAAACCATGCTGAGTTGGGAGAACAAGCTCAAGGATTTCTACGACGTGGCTGAGTACGCGCTGCAAAATGAGAAGTCCAAGAAAACCGTGCAGACCCTGCGGGAACGGCACGTTAATAAGCTGGAGATCCTACGCGGCGTCGATCCCTCCAGCCACGGTAAAACCGAATGGGTTCGTTACGCTCCCAGCTATAAAGAGGCGGATCTGATCCCTGTCGGAAAGATCCGCAGGGAATCGGAGCCGGAGGAGATCTTCGAGCACCTGTTGGACTACGAAAGCAAGCTGAAGAGCATATACTCAAGCATCGCGAACAACCTGATCAGCAGGAGCCAGAAAGAACTTTTCGATTCCCTCGTGCTGTTCAAGGAGGAGCAGATCGAGGAAATCCGCCACCTGGCAGCCGAGAAATCCTGATCTTCGGGCATGCAGATCCCCCAGCTGGGTTCCAAAATCGATTCTTCGGAATACACGGATCTTACCCGGGTCGTCAGCTGGTTCATACTCCTGCGCTGGATTGCGGCGGTCGGCGTACTGATCACCCTGGTTTTCGTACGCTTTCGTCTGGGATATAAGCTTCCCTATGCCCTGCTTTACTCACTGACCGGAGTGCTCTGCGTTATCAATCTTCTGTTTACCCTCTACTACGTCGCCGTCAAGCGGAAGCTTCTGGCTCGGCGGGAGCTTGCGATCTTTCTGCACGTTCAGATCATCTGCGATTACGTGCTGCTGTTTTTCCTCATCTACTTCACCGGCTTTCTCGAAAATCCCTTTGCCTATTTCTTCGTTTTTCACATCATGCTGACATCCTTTCTCTTCACCTCCGATATCGTTCTCATCTATGTCGGCAGCCTGATCGTGCTGTTTATCGGGGCTTTCGTCTTTGAATATTTCCGGGTAATCCCCCACTACCTGTTGAGCGACAGCATGGATCCCCGCTATTTTCGTCTCTACCTGCCCCGGGCCATCGGGTTATG
>CAZKCQ010000005.1:0-28522 GCA_964551205.1 uncultured Spirochaetaceae bacterium | reverse complement strand
CCTGCGGGCTGAAATCGAGTAGCGATGCTTCACGTCCGTATGCATAGAACCGGTAACCCTCCTGCTTCGGGCTGGGGCGGCGTCACCGCTGCGGCCGAAGCTAGCGCAGCCACTCGCTGATGATACCCCGCTCCTTGACCAGATGGTAGCGGATAAAGGCGTTGAGGCAGGTCATGGCCCGCTCCGCGGTCAGATAGGTAGGGACTCCGCCTGAGTCCATCACCTGCCCGAAGCGGTTGTACACAGCGTCCGCTCCGCTGACTACGTTGACCGATACCACCGTCGGCTTGTTGTGCTTGTGCACGGTTTCGACGATCCTGGCGGCGATATTCTTCTCGAAGTGCTCGATCTCCGTGTCGGTGGTGTGCAGCAGCTGGGCCTGGGGCACGATGGAGATGCAGAGGGCATCCACCGCCTGGGAGCTGAGCATGATGTCGATGCAGCGCTCGAACTGTTCGTCGGAAACCATGGCCGTCAAATCCAGGAGCGGCTCCGCGTTGACGTACGGCGGGATGATGCTTCTCAAGGCTTCGACAGTCTCCACATCCAGCTCGGCAAGCACCAGTTCCCCCAGGTTGTCTGCAGCGTAGGTCTTTTCATATCCGGCGTTGGCGATGACCGCCACCCGATTTCCCTCCACCTTGAACTCGTGCAGAAGGGCGAAGGTTTTCACGAAATCTCCATGGTCGATCATGGAATCGGCCACCACCAGTCCGGCCTGCTTCATAGCCGCTTTGGCTACCTCGTACTCCCCCGCAATGCTGGCCGTGTGGGAGCGGGTGGCCATCTGGCCCGCCTCGGTCCGGCCGGCCTTGTAGACCACGATCGGTTTTCGGCACCGGGAGGTGATGTTGAAGAACTTGCGGCCCGCCGCCGGGTTAAAACCCTCGATGTACAGACCGATCACATCCACCATGGCGTCCTCTTCGAAATACTGCACCAGATCCGATGGATCGACGTCCAGCTGGTTGCCGTAGCTGACTATGACCTTGGGGCTAATCGAGCTTCTCAGGTTGTAGATCTCCATGATCCCCACCGCCCCGCTCTGGCTCAGGATGGCCACGTTCTTCTCCTGCTCCAGGTTGACCTTGAACTTCTCCTCCGGGATGAAGAAGGTGTTCAGGCCGGGATGCTCCCTGTCTCCGGCGTAGACCACGCCCAGGCAGTTAGGACCCATGATGCGGATTGCACTCTTTCGGGCCACCTCCAGGATTCTCTCCTCCAGATCGCGGTTGCCCCGGGTCTCGCTGAATCCGCCGGGGATCAGCAGGATCCCCTTCACCCCCTTGCGGGCACAGTCCTCCACCACCTCGAGGGAGGCCTGGGCCGGAACCGTCACGATGGCCAGGTCAACGGGACTGGGGATGTCGACCACCGACTTGTACAGATCCAGCGATTGTCCGGAAATCCTCACCGCACCGCCCTTGATGTTTACTCCGTACACATCCTCCCGTTTCAGGTCGAGCAGATTCTTGATGATGATGTTTCCCGCCTTGTTGTTGTCCGAGGTGCTGATGCCCACCACGGCGACTCCAGTCGGTTCGAACAGCGGCCGCAGGGTCTCATTGGGCGGTATGCCCAGATCCGGAGCCGGGCTCGCCTTGTCGGTAAAGGTGGCATACCCGTCGATGGCGATCAAATCCCCGTTGTCGTCGAACACCAGCGGGTTTATTTCAAACTCGGTGAGCACAAAGCGGGTCGGGGAGGAGAAGAAGTTGGAAAAGCAGGTGGCCAGGTCGCTGAACTTGACCTCCGCATCGACGATCCTGGTGATGTAGTCCCCGCGACCTTCGTCCAGGTACTTCCTGCTGATATGGGTGGAGGCCATCAGTGCATCCGCCCACTGCCTGTCCAGAGGAGGAAGGATCAGGTTGGGGGAGGAGAAATTTTTGGCAAAATGCTCGGCGTCGGTACCGCCCTTGCTGAAGGAGATCACCGGACCGAAGGCCATGCTCTCCCGAAATCCCAGCAGGATCTCATTGCCCAGATCCTTGGAGTAATCCACGTATTCGACCAGCAGGACCCCCTGTACCTCCGTGCCCCGTTCTACGAATCCCCGCAGCATCTCCCGCAGCGAATATCTCACGAAATCCAGGTCTTTGTAGACCACCTTGATGCCGCCGGCTTTCTGCTTGTGGGCGACCTGGTCGGAGATGACCTTGAGCACGATTCTCTCTGTGGAGAACACGGCCAGGGTGCTGTGGGTGATGTCTATCTCATCCCGGGCGATGATGTAGGTCGGAGTGGGGATGCGCAGCTCCGTCAGGATTTCGTATACCTCGTATTCGTAAAGCTGCTGCCGCCCGTCCGCAGCGGCTTTCTCCAGAATCGTCTCCACGGTACGCATCCACGGCTGGTTTTGCTCTATCCGACCTCGAATCAGGCGTTCGCTCATCCTCTTCTACACTCTACAGGAAAAAAAAGCTCCAGTCAAGATTGAACAAATAATCCTCGCTTTTTTACTGTTTTATAGTATATTTATTCGCCATTATCATGAACATACCGGTATTTTTATGGTAGAATGGCGAACGAAGCCTGGATTGACCGTTTGACGGGTCGTTTGTACACTGAAGGGGCGGAAATCACGCGGGATTCGCACCCAAAACAACAATACGGAGGAAACCATGGCAAAAAAAGGAAGACTCGATTTTATGAAGATGAAGCAGGCAGGGGAGAAGGTGACCTGGATTACCGCCTACGACTACCCGATCGCCCATTTCGCCGAGAAGGTGGGCATGGACATGCTCCTGGTGGGGGATTCCCTGGGCATGGTGGTCTACGGATACGACGGCACCATCCCCGTGACCATGGAGGAGTGCCTGATCCACTGCCGGGCGGTGCGCCGGGGTGCGCCGAACACCTTCGTGATCGGGGACATGCCCTTCCTCTCCTACCAGGTCTCTATTCCCGAGGCGGTACGAAATGCGGGACGCTTCCTCAAGGAAGCGGGCATGGACGCGGTCAAGTTGGAGGGCGGCCGCCGGGTGATCGGGCAGATCAGGGGAATCGTGGACGCGGGCATCCTGGTGATGGGGCACATCGGGCTGACTCCCCAGTCCAGCGGACAGCTCGGGGGATTCAAGGCCCAGGGGCGAACCGCGGATAGCGCAGAGGAGCTCATCAAGGACGCCCTGGCCATCGAAGAGGCGGGGGCCTTCGCCCTGCTGCTGGAGGCAATTCCCCCGGAGCTGGCCAGGGCGATCACGGAGCTTTTAAACATCCCCGTGCACGGAATCGGCGCCGGACCATTTACCGATGGACAGGTACTGATCAATGGAGACATGCTCGGCTACTTCGAAGCCTTCACCCCCAAGTTCGTCAAGAAATACGCCAACCTGGCCGAGGTCATCACCAAGGCGCTGGAGGAGTACGTGGATGACGTGCATCAGGGACGCTTTCCCGGCCCGGAGCACTCCTACAACGTGCTGAAGGAGGAGCTGGAGGCGTTCAACAAGGTCGTGGAGCGCTACAAGAGTCCCCGCCCAAAGTCATGAAGCGATCTTTTCGGATCGACCCTGATTCTTTGGAAACGATAAATGATTTTCTCAGGCAAAGCCCCAACCCTGTGCTGGACCCGCTGCTCGAGGTTGTGGACAAATACGGAGGGGTCGATCGCATCAACCAGCAGGCCCGTGAAAACGGGGCTCTACCCTCTCTTCTCGGCCGATTAAGAGAGAAAAACGGCGCGTACGCAGAGCAGCTGGACTGGCTCGCAGAACAGCGGGATGGCGAGCGCTTCGTCTCCATGGCGGACTACGCAGCGAAAAGCGGCGCCGGCCGGATGCCAAAGCTCGATTCCGGCCATCAGGTCACCCTGGAGATCTCCGCCCTCCAGTACTTCCCCTGGCTGATCAGCCAGGCCCGCCAGGCTGTCGACAGGCAGGAGCTGATGCCCGGGCGCTTCATCCGGGTGCGGGCCATGAAGGAGCAGGAGACCGACGGCGACCTGTTGGCCGTTGCCGCGGCCATGAAGATCCTGGGAGCTTCCTGGGTGGAGAGCCTCGATACCAAGGGAACGGACGGCTCCAACGTGCACCTGGGCGGACCCGACACGATCACCGGCTACTTCGGCGGTATCGGCCAACCGAACCGCTACCCATACCGCTGGATCGACGAGTATCTGTACTACTACACCAACTACGGAGTCAGGCAGGTTTTAAACATCAACGGCGGCACCGTGCTGGCCGGCTACCTGTTGTACAAACTGGGCGTAGACATCGAGTTCAAGATCTCCGTGTTCATGGGAAACGACAATCCCCTCAACGTGTTATGGACCCTGCTCACCGCCAAGCTCTTCGCCCGGGAGGACGGCACCACCCCCCTGATCGGCTTCAACCTCTCCAACGCGGTGGACAACTGGACCCTGGAGCTGACCGGCGATATCCGGCAGGCGCTGGGTTTCGAGCAAAATGTCCGCATCGAGCATCACATCCTGGAAAGCTACAGGCACATCGTGCGACAGCCCTACGACCGGCTCGAGGAGTTGCTGGAGATCGCCAAAAAGGTCAGGAACATCTCGGCCAAGCACGAGGGCGGCGTTCCCAAAACAGAGGAGAGCCGGGAGCACCCCTCAGACATCCTCGAGTACTTCCTGCCCAAGGAGGAGATCGAAAAGCAGGGTCTGATGACGGCCCTTGAGGGCAACTACCTGGACAAGCACGCCGCGGTCCAGCGTACCGCCACGGCGCTGCTCCAGGCGGGCATCCCCGTGCTGGCCGCCCCGCTGCTTCACCGGCGGGATTGATCGGGTCTTCTCTCGACCGGCGGGGAGGCGAACGTCCTGTGAAGAAGCAGGCCCCTACCGTTTAACCCTGGCGTTACCCCGCCAGATGCTCCAGATCTGTTCCTCATCCGCCGGTTGGCAGTAGTCGGTCAGCAGGGTGGTGACTAAGGCGCCGCTGGCCCAGCCGAACTGCACCCACTTCTCCGCCTCCCAGCCTCTGAGGATGGCGTAGAGCAAGCCTCCGACAAAACCATCCCCCCCGCCGATGCGGTCCAGAACGGTGATTTCACGGGGCTCTACCACGTGCCAGTCATCCCCCGCCGCCATGATCGCACCCCACAGGTGGTTGTTGGCGCTGAGCACTTCCCGCAAGGTGGTGGCGAAAACAGTGGCGTTGGGGAAGGCTTTCTTGACCCGGTCGATCATCCCTTTGAAGCTTTCGATCTTGTCCACCAGGCCCTTGCCCCCGGCCTCCGGTCCTTCGACGCCCAGGCAGAGTTGGAAATCCTCCTCGTTGCCGACCAGGATGTCCGCAACTCCGGCGATCTCCGCGAAGATCCTGCCCAGTTCCGCCTCCCGGCCCTTCCAGAACGAGGCGCGATGGTTGAGATCGAAGGAAATCCGCGTACCGTGTTTCTTCGCCACTCTGGAGAGCTCCTGGCAGAATGTCCCGGTCTCCGGAGAAAGCGCAGCCACCAGTCCCGACATATGTATGATCTGGGCACCCTCTTTGCCGAAGATCCGGTCCAGGTCGAAATCCTTCACGTCAAGGGTCCGACCCACCTCCCCGGCACGATCGTTTTGCACGCGGGGACCGCGAGATCCGTAGCCGCCGTCGGCGATGTTCATCTGGTGACGATAGCCCCAGGGACCGCCCTGATCCACCTCGACACCTTCGTAGTCCATGTGCCGGCTGGCCAAATTGTCCTTGATGAAGCGGGCGATCGGGCTGCCCTTGACAAAGGTCGTGAGGATCTTGACCGGCAGTCCGAGGTATGAGGAAACGCTGCCCACGTTGGACTCAGCGCTGGTTGCCTGCATGACATAGGTGTCGCTGCAGTGTACAGGTTGTGCGTTGACAGGGGTTATCCGCACGCCCATGCTGGTGGGGATAACCAGGGCATATTTGCAGTTCTCACGAAACTCGATCGGCATTTGACACTCCTTTCCTCTTTTCTGGCACATCCATCCGGATTGTCTATCCGGGATGCGAGCTTTCCTGCCGGTGCCACGACCTGACGGATCCGGCGACTCAGGGTCGGTTCACTATATCAAAATAGAGGGGTTTTTGTCTAAAACTAGATTTGATGGCCGCATCCGGACAGCCATCGGATTCGCGATGGTTGAGCGAACACGGCGATTTATCGCTCGAGGATACTACCTCTTGACCCGCCCCGAGACCTCGCCAGCCATCAGAGCCAGGATCTCCTCTTTCGTAGAGAAGTTGAAATCTCCCTCGATGGACTGGCACAGACAGCCTGCCGCGACGGCGAAAGCCACCGCATCAGCCGGCTCCTGTATCGTCGAGTCGTTCAGGGCGTGGATCAGGGCGGCGGCGAATGCATCTCCGCCTCCCACCCGGTCCACGATGCTGTGGATCTGGTAGGGGGCGTACTCCCCGTCGCGTAGCGGCGCAAAGCGGGTTTTTTGGCTCTTTGCTTCGTACAGCATACCGCCCCAGTTATTGTGGGTGGCGGAAACACTCTCCCTCAGAGTCACCGCCACGTGCGAGATATTCGGGAAGGCGTCGATGATTTTAGCTGCAACCTCCGGATACCGTTCAATTTCCAGTTTACCTGCCGACACATCGGTATCTCCAGCGCGGATGCCCAGCACATCGTCGGCATCTTCCTCATTACCTATCACCAGGTCAGCGTGGGGGATGATCTCCCGCATGACCCTGCGGGCCAGCTGTTTCGGCTCCATGCCCGCCTCCCACCTCCACAATTTCTTCCGGAAATTCAAGTCACAGGAGACGGTCAGCCCGGCGTCCTTAGCCCCTCGGACCGCCTGTAGCGCCGCCTGCGCGGCGTTGCGGGAAACCGCCGGCGTAATACCGGATATATGGAACCAGACCGAGCCGGCGAAGATTTCCGACCATTGGTAACATCCCGGATCCGCCAGGGAAAACGCCGATCGATCCCGGTCGTAGATCACCCGGCTGGGCCTCTGGTTCGCACCGGTTTCCAGGAAGAACAGCCCCAGCCGCCCCTCGGCCGTCCTCACGATCTTCGAGGTGTCCACCCCGAGGTTTTTAAGGTTGCCAATGCAGGCCTCTGCCAGGCTGTTGTCCGGCAGCGCGGTCACGAAGGCCGCCTCCTCACCGAGATATGCCAGGGAGGCGGCCACGTTCGCCTCCGAACCGGCAAAGGTAACCTGCAGCGTGCCGGGCAGAGCCTGGCGGAGTCTCCCGTATCCGGGCGGCTGCAGACGGGCCATGATCTCACCGAAGGTGACGAACTTAGCCATGCCCCTGCCCCCTGACCTCTTTGAAAATTGAGTGCGCCCGCTCAGCCCTTCGGCTTATCTCGCCCCAGTTCTGCGCGGCGATCAGCTCTTTGTCGGCGATCCAGGATCCGCCGACGGCTATAACAAAGTTCTGCTGCAGCCAGTCACGCAGGTTGTCCTGATTCACACCACCGAGAGGTATGTACTGTAAACCGAGATAGCCGTAGGGGCCATTCAAGCTCTTGAGGAAGGGAATACCCCCTGTGGGCTCTGCGGGAAAAAACTTCAGAATCCGGCATCCCTGCTCGAAGGCCCATTCCAATTCCGTGGCCGTGGCCACCCCCGGCGCAAAGGGAAGACCCGCCGACTTGGCGGCATCCACGACCCTGGGATTGTATCCCGGAGCTACCCCGAACTCCGCGCCGGCGGCGGAGACCGCTTTGACCTGATCCGTGTTCAGGATCGTCCCGACCCCGGCCAGCATCTGTGGTACATCGCTCCTGATTCGCTTGAGCGCCTCCAGTGCCGCCGGGGTTCTAAGAGTGAGCTCCATGGCGCTGATCCCGCCTTCCAGCAGATTCCGGGCAACCGGAACTGCCTCCTCGGCGTTCTCTATGACCAGCACGGCGATTACGCCGCTGTTGCGAATACGGCTTTTCAACTCCTCTGAAAACAGTACTTGCATCTGCAACCTCTCTCCTTGGTTTAGCCGGCAGGCTCTACCAGTCCACGATGGTGCCGTCGTCCTCGGCATAAAGCCGTGGAGAATCCCAATCCCCCGGGTACGAGCGCTCCAGCACCGCCGCCTCGTCGACCTCGATACCCAGCCCGGGTGAGTCCGGCACGGATAGATAGCCGCCAGCGATTTCGAAGGGCTTTCGCAGATAGCCCTCGCCAAGGTCCCAGCGCTCCTTCATCCCGAAGTGTTCGGCAATGAGGAAGTTAGGCAGGCAGGCGCCCAGCTGGACGCTTACCGCCAGGGCGATCGGTCCGAGGGGATTGTGAGGCGCGATCTTGCAATAGTAGGTCTCCGCCATGGCGGCGATCTTCTGGACTTCCAGGATGCCGCCGGCATGACAGGGATCCGGCTGAATCACGGCCACGGCACCGGCTTCCAGCAGCCGCCTGAAACCGTGGCGGGTCACCAGCCTTTCCCCCGTGGCCAGCGCCACACCACCCGCCTGGGCGATGCGCACCATGGCATCGAGGTTCTCCGGCAGACAGGCTTCCTCCACGAACAATGGACAGTGCTCCCGGATTCCCCGGATCACCTGGAGCGCCATATCGGGGCCGAGTCTGCCGTGAAAATCTATGGCGATATCCATTTCGTCTCCCAGGGCCTCCCGTATCTCTGCGAATCGCCGCACCTGGGTATCCACGTAGGACTTGACCCCCCGGTTGGCCGTGTATGGTTCCAGGAGGATCTTGATGGCTGTAAAGCCGCTGGCTTTGCGCTCCGCAGCCCGGCGGATGATCTTATCCGTTGTCGCTCCCCAGCAGTGGCCGTAAATCCGAATCCTGTCGCGATACAACCCGCCGAGCATCTGGTACACCGGTATTCCGAAATGTTTGCCCTTGATGTCCCAGAGGGCCTGTTCGATACCACTGAGGGCGCTTGTCAGGATCACCCCTCCCCGGTAGTAGGTGTTGCGGTACAGGGACTGCCACAGGTACTCGATGCGCAGCGGATCCTGCCCGACGAGAAAGGGCTTATGTTCCAGAACAGCGGTTTCAACGGTACGGGCACGTCCCTCAACGATGGCCTCGCCCCAGCCGACGATCCCCTCATCTGTCGAAATTTTCAAAAAACACCACCGTGGTTTGACGTGAAACAGCTCCACAGCCGTGATCTTCAATTTTCCCTCCTATTCGAACTCCTATTCAAACTGAGCGGATGACCAGCTGGAGTCCAGATCGTTCTCCGTGACTATGGGCAGAAGTGCCCCGCCATCGATGTCCAGGCAGGAACCGGTCATGTAGGCGAACTCATCGGATGCCAACCTCCGGATGACCCGGGCTATCTCCTCTGGCGTGGCAAAACGCTTCATCGGAATCTTGTCCTTCGCCTCATGCACCGGATCTCCTTCGGGCCAGCCCACGTCGGTATACCCGGGGGCAAGGGCAACGACCCTGACCCCGTAGCGAGCAAGCTCGAAGGCCGCGTGCCGGGTGAATTTGGCGACCGCCATTTTCGTCGGTCCGTACACACTCGCCGTGGGCCAACATCCATCTTTCTGATTGGAAGACATATTGATGATCACCCCGCCCCGGCCGCTCTCCGCCATATCCCGGGCCGCACGCTGGGCACAGAAGTAGGTACCCTTCCAGTCCACGTTGGTAACCGTGTCCCACAGTTCTTCGCTGGTCTGGAGAAAGGGCTTGAACATGCTGACTCCGGCGTTGTTGACCATAAGATCGATGTGGCCGAACTCGGCAAAAAAACGATCAAACATACGATCGATCTCCGCCTTCTTGCCGACATCAGCCTGCAAAACCAGGGCCCGTCGCTGCTTTTTTCGAATGGCCCTGGCCACTTCTTCGGCTCCCTCACGATGCCGGCAGTAGTTGATGCCCAGATCATATCCAACTTCGGCCAGCTCGAGGGCGGCAGCCCTGCCGATCCCCCTGCTCGCCCCGGTGATCAACGCCGTTCTATTCATACGCGTGCTCCTCTCCAGCAAAGGATTCAGGTTAAAAAACGATACGGCTCTGAACCCCGCCCGGCGCGGTCGCAGGCAAACAGCGCACCATCCAATGTCCCGGGATTGGTCAGCTCGTGGGGAAGGAGTTCTCCCGTATCCGGGTCCAGGGTATACAGACGTTTTCCTAAAATGTCGGTCCAGAGCAACCGCCGGGCCGAGACAACCCACAGCGGTCCCTCCCCAAGGATATTTTCCGCCGGTACCAGGGGTTCCGCTGCCAATAGCCTGGAAGCTGCGCTCATGTCGGTTTGCCGCTCCGATGTTGCTTGATCTGATCTATCATTACGGCGATTAAGAGAATTACGCCCCGGACCACGTATTGATAGAAGGTGGGGATGTTTAGGAGACTCATGGCATCCTGGACGGTTCCCATGATCAGCACCCCTACAATGGCACCGTGGATCGGAGCGACACCACCGGTAAGGGAAACCCCGCCGAGCACGCAGGAGGAGATCACGTTGAGCTCGAATCCTTGAGCCGCGTTGGGCTGACCCGAGGTCATCCGCGAGGCCAGGATCACCCCGGCAAAACCGGCCATGAGCCCCTGCATGGAGAAGATGATGATCTTGATTCGATCCACATTGATGCCCGCCAGCCTGGCCGCTTCGATATTGCCGCCGATGGCGAGGGTATTGCGGCCGTACGTCGTGTAGTTTATCAAAACGGCGAATACGGCAAAACAGGCGATCGTTATCCAGATCGGGCTCGGCACGCCGAGAAAAATGTCGTTGCCAAGCCCGAAAAATCCCGTGTTGCCGATGCTCATGGCCTGGCCGCCGGATACGATATAGGCAAAACCGCGGGCGATGTGCATCATGGCCAGGGTGGTGATAAGAGCGTTGATGTGGGCTTTGGCGATGATGACCCCGTTCAGCAGTCCGAAAATCCCTCCGGCCAGGATACCGGCGAATATACCCAGGATCACGCTACCCGTGCCGTTGATCGCCACACCGGCAACAACCCCGGAGAAGGCCACGATCGAAGAAACCGACAGATCGAAATGACCCGACGCCAGACAGAACAGCATGGTGCAGGCCACCATCCCGAGCATGGAAATGGACAGAGCAAGGGCGATCATGTTTCGCCAGGTAAAGAAGAAGGGCACGAAAATCGACAGCAATATAAACAGTACGATATAGACCACGATCATGCCGGAGTTTTCCCAGAGACGGGAAAACACCCTGCCGACGGAGATGGACTGCTGCCCCGCTACCTTTAACGTATTGCCATTCATTTCGCTTCTCCTGTAGTGGTCTGTCCATTCCCATGCCCGGACAGGGCGTAGTGAAGAATGGTTTCTTCCGTCGCCTGGGCTCTGGGAACCTCGGCGACGATTGCGCCTTTGCTCATGACGATGATGCGGTCGCAGATCCCAATGATTTCCGGGAGTTCCGAAGAAACAACGACCACGGCCATGCCCCTCTCGCCAAGGCTGTAGATCAGGCGGTAGATCTCACTCTTGGTACCGACGTCGATCCCACGGGTGGGCTCATCCAGTATGATCACCGCTGTTCTTATCGAGAGATTCCTGGCCAGAATGATCTTCTGCTGATTACCCCCGGAAAGATTTCCCGCCAACTGCTCCATACTGGGGGTCTTGATCTGCAGCTTCTCGATGAAATCAGCGGCATTCTCCCTCTCCCTGGCCTTGTTGAGGAAAAACCCCGCCCGGACGAACTGCTTCCTGACCGAAATATTGATGTTCTCTTTTACGTCCCGAACGGGAATGATGCCCTCCAGCTTGCGATCCTCCGGGCAAAGGGCGATTCCCACGTTCAATGCCTTTGCGGGGCTGTCGATCAGTACCTGTTTGCCGTTCAGCAGGACCTTCCCTGCGATTGCCTTTTCCACCCCATATATAATCCGCATGAGCTCTGAACGCCCCGCACCCACCAGACCGAAGAATCCGACGATCTCACCCTTCCTGACCGAGAAACTCGCGGGTTCGGAAACACCGGGCCCGGATACCGCCTGCACATCGAGCACGGTCTCTCCGGTCTCCCGGGAGCGGTATCCGTAGATATCTTCGATAGAGCGACCGACCATCCGGCTTACCACCATATCATGGGTTACCGAGCTCATCCTTTCGAAGGTCTCGATGAGCCGGCCGTCGCGAAAAACAGTCAGAGCATCGCATATCTCGAATATCTCATTGATCCGGTGGGAAACGTAGATGATCGCGCAACCCTCGGCCCTCAGCGCTTCTATGATTCTGAACAGCTGCTTGGTCTCCATCCCCGAGAGACTCGAGGTAGGTTCGTCGAAGGCAATCACTTTAGCATTATGCAGCAGGGCTTTCCCTATCTCGATCATCTGGCGCTGGGCTATGGGAAGGCGCTTGACCTTTACATTCAGATCGATGTTCTCAGTAAGGTAGTCCAACATACCCCTTGCGGTCTGGAAGAGCTTCTCCCTGCGGATGAATCCCCTACGCTGGGGCAGATGGCCTAAAAGAAGATTCTCGGCAACGCTCATGTCGGGAACGAGATTCAATTCTTGGTAAATGACCGCGATACCTGCATCCAGGGCGTCCCTAGGCGAGGAAAATCCGACCTCCTGCCCACTCAGTAACACCGAGCCGCTGGTGGGAGGATGCGCGCCGCTGAGGATCTTCAAGAGGGTGGATTTTCCTGCCCCGTTTTCTCCCACCAGCCCGTGTACCGATCCCTCCCGAACCCCGAAGGACACTCCGTCGAGGGCTTGTACGCCGGGAAAGTGCTTGGAGATGTTGCGAAACTCCAGGAAACTTGTCATATCCATCATCAGAAGCCGGAAGCGGGAGTCAGACCCCCGACTTCCGGCCGAATTGCTGCATGTATGCGATAAGAAAGGGACTTATTCCAGACCCATCTCCTTGCGTACGTCGTGGTAGTTCGTCCTGTCCATCAGGACTCCAGCGGTATAGATCAGCTTGTCAGGCTCTTCCCCTTTGGCTATCCACTTGTACATATTCTCGGCGGTTTCGTAGCCGTGGCGTTTGGCGGCCAGAAGCACTGTTGCCACAAAACCCGTCATGTCGTCTTTCTGGAATTCGGCGATGGCCAAATCGTTGCCATTGATGCCGACCCCGATGATATTCCGGGCTTTGAATCCGTTGCCCTCGAGGGCGCGGATACCGCCGATGGTGGTATCATCGCACAGCGAAAACACCAGCCAATGCTCGATCTCCGGGTGCGCGGCCACCAGGATGTTGGTGGCATCGAAGCCGCCTTCGGTGGTGGAATCGGTGGCCGTAGGTCCTTCGAAGACACTCTCAGCCGGGAAGCCCATCTCCATAAGCATGTCGGTAGCCCCATCGGTGCGATCCTTGCTGGTCGGCAGCTCGTTGTAGGTCAGGCAAGCTGCACCTGTCTTGCTTAGGTCCCAACCGCGCTTCTGGGCCTCCTCCATCTCCGCCTTGCCCACGAGTCTGCCGATCTCGTATGCGGAGATCCCCATGTGGTGAACCTCCTCCATCGGATTCCCGTCGGGGCCCACGAAGCGGTCGTCCACGCTGATCAGCTTCATGCCGTACTGGTCAGCCTTCATCTTGATCGACGGGCCCAGCTTGACATCGGGGGTGCAGATAACAAAGCCCTGCGCGCCCTGCGCCGCCAGGTTGTCGATAGCGGAGAGCACCTTTTCCCCGTCGGGGGTGCTCATCTCGATGAGCTCAAAGCCGTATTCCTCAGCCGCCTGGCGGGCGAACTTCCATTCATCCTGGAACCACGAACATTCCGCCAACTTGACCAGGAATCCGATCTTGATGGATTCTTCCCCCGGACTCTCTTTCCCGGCCCCGGCGAATACGGATACCGAGAAAGCAAGCACGAAGACAGCGGTGAGAACCATGGTTAGAAAGCGTTTCATAGACACTCCTTCCTCTTGTTGTGATACAGGTGAATATGCAATCCTCAGGCCAAAACTTTGGTGAGGTGGAGTCGATTCCCTATTCTTATATATTGCGACAAATTAGTACATACCGCGACGTCATGACCTGTGGGGCCGGGGATCCCTTTCACCTGAAATGAGAATATTCTCGCACGTTTTCATAATGGAAATGGGAATTTTTTTTCTCAAACCCAGCAACCGGGTAGCAAATGTTGAACGCCGCAACCGCATTGCCTATAATCTAGGCATGTCCAGCTCGATTCTGATCGTTGATGATGAAAAACACATGTGCGTATCCCTGGCCAAGCTGCTGGAAGCACACGGATTCCAGAGCGCCTACGAAACCAACGCCGCGCAGGCACTGGAGACGCTGCGAAAACGCGCAGTCGATCTGGTGATCACAGACCTGAAAATGCCGGGGATGGATGGAATCCGCTTCATCGACGCTGTAAAATCGATGAAGCTTCCCGTACCGCTGATCATGATATCCGGTTACGCGACAGTCGAAAACGTCGTCGAGGCGATGCGCTTTGGAGCCCTGAACTTCTATCCCAAACCCATCAACTTTCCCAAGCTGCTGGAAGAGATCAAGCAGGTGCTGCAGGCACGAAAGGCTCCAGCCCAACAGGGCGGATTCATTGTTTCGGAAAATCCGAAGATACACGAGCTTCTCGTTGTGGCCAACACAGCCGCCCCAACCGACGCACCGGTGATCATCACCGGAGAAAGTGGAACGGGCAAGGAGTTGTTCGCCGCACACATCCATGCCATGAGCCACAGGAAGGAAAAGCCCTACGTCAAGCTGAACTGTGCGGCAATTCCCGACACCCTGTTGGAGAGTGAGCTCTTTGGTCACGTCAAAGGCGCCTTTACCGACGCAAGGGAAGAGCGCCAGGGACGTTTCGAGATCGCCGAGGGCGGCACACTGTTTTTCGACGAAATCGGGGAAATGAGCATTAAGACGCAGGCAAAACTCCTGCGCGCGCTGCAGGAAAAGGAGTTCGAACGGGTCGGATCAAGCGAGGCCCGGCGCATAAACGTGCGCTTCATAGCCGCCTCGAACAAGGATCTTTCCGCCCTGATTCTACAGGGCGATTTCCGGGAGGACCTCTACTACCGGCTCAGTGTGATCACCATCGAGATCCCGCCCCTTCGTGAGCGCAAGGAGGATATCCTGCCCCTGGCCCGCTATTTCCTCAAAGAGTTCAGCGGGGTGTACAACAAGCAGATTCAGGATTTCTCTCAGGAGGTCAGCTCGATCTTTCTGCATCATGATTGGCCGGGAAACGTGCGGGAGCTTAAAAACACGGTCGAACGAGCGGTCATCTTCTGCACCAGCAAGATCCTGAACGCCGATCACCTGCCACAGCAGTACAGATCCGCCATCCGTGGCGAAGAAAATACTCTGCAGACCCTTTACGACAAGGTGACCCGGGAGGTCATCCTGGACGCCCTGGAAAAAACAAACGGCTCCAGGCAGAAAGCAGCGGAGCTGCTGAACATCAACAGGCGTACGCTGTACAATAAAATGAAGCAGCTGAATTTGGACTGAATTGGATAAGATCCTCGAACTTTCCAATATCCATTTCTCGTACGGCAGCAACCAGGCTCTAAGCGGCATCAACTTCGATCTCTACCGGCAGGAGATCCACGCCCTGGCCGGAGATCATCGCTCAGGCAAATCCACGCTGGCCAAGATCCTCGGCGGCTCACTCAGGAATCAGGACGGGGAGATCCGGCTCAACGGAATCAGGCATGCCTTTTTTACCCCCAAGAGTTCGATCGACAACAGGATCGGAGTGGTATATCAGGACCCCGAGATCGTTCCCAACATGTCGGCCGTTGAAAACATCTACGTCGGGCGTATGCCCCACTTCTTCGTCCTGAAACGGGACAGGAGAGGAATGCGGCGCAACTGCGGAAAGCTCTTCCAGAGCCTGGATATCGATATCGACATGGATACGCCGCTGAAAAAACTCTCCAAGGGCAATCAGCAGATCATCAGTATCGCCAGGGTGCTTTCACTTGGAGCGGAGGTTCTGATCCTCGATGAGATCGCCCAGCGCCTGACTCCTTCGGAGATGAACAACATCTACAGCATTTGCCGTACGATCAAATCCCAGGGCAAATCGATAGTCTACATCACCTCCAACATCGACGAGGTATTCAAAATCGCCGATCGGGTAACGGTGATCCGCGACGGTTACCGTACGGGAACCGAAAAGGTAGAGGATATAGAACCGTCCAAGCTGCTCAACCTGGCCTACAACATGGCCTACTTCTCGGACACGGAAAGCATTGTGGAAAAACCCCGTCTGCTGTTCACGAAACAGGAAGAGGCGATCATCAAGAGTCTACCCATCGGCATGATCGTCCTGGATCCGGTTCACCGGGTACGTATCATGAACACCAGCGCGGAGAAGATCTTCGGGCTGCGGGACAACACAGAAAAGCATCAACACATCCGAGCCATCCTCTCCAGGCTCGAGTTGGAAGAGATCGATCAGATCCTCGAAGCCATCGAACAAAAGCGCAATCAGGTGAGGGAAAAACTCATGACGGAGGATAAGCGGGTTTTGAGCCTGCGCACCATGCCCCTGTTCGATATTTCTTCCGTCTTCCTGGGCACCAATGTTTTCGTCGAGGATGTCTCTGTTGAGTACGACACCAAGGAGTATCTGCTACGGGCCGAACAGATCGCCTCCAGCGGGGAGCTGGCCGCTGGGGTGGCACATGAGATCAACAATCCGCTGGGAATCATCCAGAACTACGTGCAGCTAATCGAGCTTCAGATCCAGGACAGGGAAATCAAGGAAACCCTGATGCAGATCCAGGTGGAACTGAACAGGATCGTCGAGATCGTGCAGAGCCTGCTGTCCTTCTCCAGAGTACGACAGAATCCCTACAAGCCTCTGCCGCTGAACGATCTGCTGGATGAGGTCCTGCTGCTGGTGAGCCACAAGCTAAAAGACAAGAACATAGTCGTGGCCAGGCACTACCCGGCCAATCCCGTGGTCATCATGGGTTACGAAAATAAGCTCAAGCAGCTTTTTATGAACCTTATTATGAACTCGATCGACGCGGTGCTGACCGGGGGGCACATCGAGGTGACGGTCGATGAATCCCTGGAGCATGTGGAGGTCACCGTCCGCGACAACGGCTACGGCATCCCCGACACCATCCAGGAGGAAATCTTCAAGCCTTTCTTCAGCACGAAGATGACCAAGACCAACAGCGGCCTGGGCCTGTCGATCTGTCAACATATCGTCGAATCCCACAAGGGCATTATCACCTTCACCAGCGATCCGGGAAAATCGACCCGCTTCACGGTCAGGCTACCGATGGAACGTAAACCCGGTCCCACACCCCCTGCGGCCGTGCAACCATCCCCGGCCCGGAATTAAAGCGGCCCACCTCGAGGTTGCTCACCCTGCCGCACGGTGAGGGTGAGCCACCACTGCCTGGCCTCACCCCTGTTGAGAACGCTGCTCATTCCCCATGCCTTGGAAAAATCCACCCGATCCATGGCCGCCGTTGCTGGTTCCGGCGCAATATTGTACTGGTCGAACCACCCCCCCTCGTTGACCCACACGCCCAGGTAGGGAACCTCCTCGGGGGGCCAGGCCATGCCGATGTTCTTTTCGATGCGGTAGGGGAAACGCACCCCCTCTACCCACAGCAGCAGGTGTTCACCTTCCAGCTGGTACGCCCAAGGAAGGCTCCACACCTCTCCATGATCGGGCATCTCCACCCCCGCCCACGGCTCCCGCTCGTAGAAACAGCGGCTTATGGTGGGGAACATTTCGTCAAAGCCCGAGGCTTCACCCAGTTCGTACGGATCTGCAAAGGAGCTGGCCCTGTACGCCTTGGCGGGATTTTGCCACAGCAGCTCGCCTCCAACCGGTTTGTAGATCAGAGAGGCCAGTTTTGATCCCCACCGTGGGAGTATGGTGGCTTTCAGCGCCTCGCTTTCCAATATGATGGCCTCCTGATTCTTGAATCGCCCTCTTTTAATTTTGCTCGTGCTCACCGAAACCTCCAGATCACCAACATGCCGGCAGGGTTTGAAGATATCACCATAATAAGACCAATCGGTTGAAGTGTCTCTACAACGCGAAAGGCGGCGGCGCCTCAGCGGTTCAGCTGACTCCATGCCTATTCACCGGCCATCTGCGGTATTCACTCCAGGTCATCGATGAGGGTAGGTTTTTCTGCACAGAAGCGGTATTGTAAGATAAACGATACATACCGTACAACTTCAGCTCGACTTGGGAGAAAGGGATATGGAACGAGTAACGAAAAACGTCTACGCCGAGACCAGGGTCCGAGGCTGCAACCCGGCCTACGTGGTCACCTCCGCCGGAGTGGTGGTCATCGATACACCCCAATTGCCCACCCACGCGGTACGGATGCGTAAAGAAGCTGAGAGTCATGGTGAGATCAGGTATCTGATCAACACCGAGTATCACGTGGATCACATCTTCGGCAACTACTACTTTAGGGGCGCCGGCATCGTGATTGCCCATGCCGAGACCGCTAAGAACTTCATGGTGGTGACACCCGAGATCAATCCGTATGAATATGCCCACGAGGCGATCCCCAGCGATGACCCGGAGGGGGAGAAGATCTGGCCGAATGAGAAAACCTACTTCGCGGATCCCAACAGGCCAACCATCGTGTTCAATGGGGATCTCACGATCCATGTCGGCGATCACACCTTCCAGCTCATCCACACACCCGGGCACACCCCGGGCCAACTGGCCGTGCACATCCCGGAGGAACGACTGGCGGTGGTCGGCGACACGATCTTCAACGGCGTTCAGACCTGGCTGTACGCCTCGGACGTCGACAGGTGGATCGAATCCCTGGACCGACTCAAGAAGCTTGACGTGGACAAGATCGTTCCGGGGCATGGCCCGGTCTGCACCAAGCACGAGTTGGACGTGCAGAAGGCCTTCCTGCTGGAATGGATCGCCGCGGTCCAGTCCGCCATCGGTCGGGGAATGAACCAGGAGCAGTGCGTCAAGCACATCAAGGACTCCGAGTTCACCAAGCGATTTCCCGTGGATATCGGCCAGGAGTACATGCTCGACCACGTGATCGAGCACAACGCCTCGGCTCTCTACGACAAGCTCAAGGCGAAATAGAACACAGCCGCTTCAACCTCAGTCCGGAAGCGGCGGACGGTTCAGCGCGGTCCAGATCCGCTCCGGCGTGAGCGGCAGATCCCGTATCCTCACACCGATGGCCTCTTCCACCGCACCGCCGATGGCCGGGGCGGTGGCCAGGATGCCTCCCTCAGCCACACCCTTGGCGCCGTACGGCCCCGGACCGTCGGCATTTTCTATATGGATCGAGCGCAGCTCCCGCGGGACATCCTTGGTCGTGGGAATTCGATAATCCAGAGCCCCCAGATTCCGGATCCGGCCGGCGGCATCGAGGATGTACTGCTCCATCAGCGAATGTCCCAGTCCCTGCACCGCCGCCCCTTCATCCTGCATGGAAACGGCCTGCGGATTGATCGCCCTGCCCACGTCCCCGGCTACGATCAGCTTGAGAATCTCCGTCTCCCCGGTTTCCCGATCCACCTCCACCTCGGCGGCGATGGCCACCACCTCGTAGAAGGCCGGAGGGCCGCCCAGGGGATGTTCCTTTACGTACTCGTTGCGAGCCGAGCCCACGCCGATCACCTCTCCCTTGACCCGGCCGAAGCGATCCTGAAGCACCTCGACAAACGAATGATCCCCCTCCGGCAGATGAACCATCCCCGGAGCAACGCGGATCCTGTCCACGGCCACGCCGTAGCACTCCGCCGCCAATTCTGCCATCTGCCTCTTGATATCCCCGCAGGCTTTGATGATCGCATTTCCCATCACCACCGTGGACCTGCTGGCCGAAGTCTGAAGATCAAAGGGTACGACGCTGGTGTCGCCCATGACTACGGCGATCTGCTCCAGCGCCACACCCAGCTCCTCCGCGACGATCTGGGAGAACACTGTACGGGCTCCCTGTCCCATATCCGAGGTGCCAGAGTAGAGGGTTGCGCTGCCGTCCAGATGCAACCGCACGATCGTGTAGGAGGCGGCCGTGGTAGGACCAGCCTTCAGCCCCATGGCGATCCCCCGCCCGCGACCTTCAGGCAGGGGTTGGCCCCAGCCAACGGCCTCCGCCGCCTTCTCCAGGCACTCGGCCCAATCGCCGTCGGCCGGCGGATCGTGGGGCATGAAAACCTCCCCCGGCCCGGGCAGGTTCTTCCTGCGGATATCCACCCGATCGAGTCGGAGCTTTTTGGCCGCTGCATCGAGCTGTGACTCCACGGCCCAGTTCTCCTGGGGCGCGCCGAATCCCCGGAACGCCGTGCTGGGAGGGGTGTGGGACAACAGTGCCCGGGCCAGAATGCGTACGTTGGGCACCCGGTAGGGTCCGGCGGCCACATAGCTGGCCTTGCTTACCACCCGGGCGGCGATGTCCGCGTAGGCGCCGATCAGGTAGTTGGACTCGATGTCCTGGAAAACCAGTGTGCCGTCAGAGTTGAAACCACTGCGCACCCGCACCTCCGCGGCAGCCCTCCGGGCCTGCTGGAAGGATTCGGCCAGGGTGAGCTCCAGGCGCAGGGGTCTGCCCAAACGAAGGGCGAAGTAGGCCAGAAGCGGCTCGAGCTTGGGGTGCTGCTTGCCGCCGAAGGCACCCCCCGGATCCGGGGCGATGATGCGGACCCGGGACAGGGGCAGGTTCAGGACCGCTGCCAGGATCCGTTGCAGCCCGTAGGGGATCTGGATGGCGGAGTACACCGTGATTCCATCCGCAGTTGGTTCGGCCAGAAAGGTGAAAGGTTCTATTGCGAACTGAGTCACTATAGGGAAAGTGTAAGTGTTCTCGATGACGGTGTCGGCCCGACAGTTCTCCACATCCCCCCAACCGAAGCTCCACTCATCCAGGATATTGGTGTTCTTAAACGGACCCTGCCCACGGATCGCCGGATCTTGTACCAGCTCAGCCGAGGGGTCCAGGGCTTGGGTAACCATGCAGATCGCTGGAAGCTCTTGGTAGTCCACCTTCACGCGGGAGGCGGCAACCTCGGCAGCGTGCTCGCTCTCCGCCGCCACGATCGCCACCGGCTCACCGTGGAATAGGGTAGTCTCCTCCGCAAGGATGGGTCGATCCTGGTAGGTCGGTCCGAAACGGGGGATGGGCCTGGGCAGATCAGCGGCGCTCAGCACCGCTCGAACACCCTCGACCTTCAGCGCTTCCCTGCAGTCGATGGACCGGACCCGCGCGTGGGCACAGTCCAGATGTACCAGCTTGGCATGAAGCATGTTCGGCAGCTTCACGTCCGCCACGTACATCTGAGTGCCCAACACCCTGGCGAGGCCGCCGACCCGGTTGATGGAGCTACCCACGATCCCCTGTTTCATCTGCGGTTCTTTGAAGCCGGCTCCGCCGCCGATTCCGCAGCCGCCTGCACTGCCTCGACGATCTTTCCGTATCCGGTGCAGCGGCACAGATTGCCCGACAGACCCTCCCGTATCTCCTCCTCCGTCGGGTGAGGATTGTTCAGAAGCAGATAATGGGCTGCCATGATCATGCCGGGAGTACAGAATCCGCATTGCACGGCTCCGGAATCCAGGAAAGCCTGCTGCAGGGAATTCGCTCTTCCCTCTGCTGCCAAACCTTCGATGGTCAACACCTCGCTGCCGTCGGCCTCCGCTGCAAGAACGATGCAGGAGTTCACGGCGCGGCCGTCCATGATTACGGTACAGGCCCCGCACTCCCCCTCGCCGCAGCACTTCTTGGTCCCGGTCAGATCCAGGCGACCCCGCAGCATCTCCAGCAGCGTCTCGCAGGGTTCGACCTCCACCTCACGGCGCTGCTGGTTCACGGTGACCGAAATCCGGATCGTCCGGTCGCTCATCGTCCTCCTCTTCCCCGGGCTATCCGGCGCTGTTGGGCTTGAAGAAGCATCCGGCCTCCGATGGTCAGCAGCATGGCCCGCCGGTATTCCTCCCCGGATCGCACATCCGAGATGGGATTTGTTTTTGCGACGAGTGATTGCAGAAGCTCATCCCGCCGCGATCGCGGGAGGTCCGGCCGAGCCAGCTCCCCGGATTCGTCCCTTGCGACTACGGCCGTGGGACCGGCGGCGCCGAACACGAAGGTGGTGATCCCCGAAGAATCGATGGCGCAGGCCATGTTGATGACGGCCAGGTCCACGCCCCTTCGACGGGTGAGCCGGCCGAAGGCTGAACCGAAGGGCTGCTGCGGAAGGGGGAGGTGCACCGCCACCACCAGCTCCGAGGAAGCGCAAACGGTTTCCCTCGGGCCGAGGAAGAAATCTTCAAGGGGAATGTCACGTCGGAGGACAGTACCTCGGGTCGCCGCAGCGCCACCCCCAAGCCCGACCAACGTGAGCGAAGCGTCGTAGGCGATCAGGGGCGGGACCGTGTCCGCCGCGGGGGAGGCGTTGCAGATGTTGCCCACCAACGTGGCCCGGTTACGAATCTGGATCGAGCCCACAATAGAAGCCGCCTCCACCAGAGCGGGATAGTGGGTTTGTATGAGATCGCTCCGGACCAGATCGGAGAGCGCGACCCTGGCGCCCACGGTGACCGTGTCGCCCTCCGCGTCGATGGAAGCGCCGATCTCGCCCACCCGCTTCAGGTCCACCACGGCGTCCGGATCCAATTGACCTTTCTGGATGCGGACCGTGAGGTCCGTTCCCCCCAGAAGCGGCTTGGCTCCGCCGCCGAAGCGCTCCAGCAGATCCAGAGCCTCGGCCAGATTACCCGGCCGCAGGTATTCGAAGCTCTTCATTGATCGTGGTTTCCCCGTCGCTGCCGCCGCTGCTAATCTTTGAGTCCCTTGATCTTCCGGCTCTGCAGGACGAACAGCTCTCCGTTTTCATAGGCCCATTCGATATCCTGCGGATAACCGAAGAGCTCCTCAATTCTCGGTCCGATCTCGGCCAGCTCCAGAAGCTGCTCATCGGTCAGGGTACAATCTGTGACCATTGACCCGCTCAGCTCATATTTTTTCCGCCCGATCCCCTTCTCTCTGTCAATGGTCACCATGATATTTTTATTCTGGACCCTCTTCTCCTTGATCCTGGGCGGTGTACCCCTGATGAGCACAAAATAGTCAACAATGGCTTCTCCGGAAACCAGGGATTCCCCGAGACCCCAGTTCGCTTCGATCACGATTTCATCCCGGGCGCTGGTGATCGGGTTGGCGGTGAACATCACTCCCGCCACGTCGGCGTCGACCATCTTCTGCACGATCGGGGCGATAACACCGCTGTCCTGGGGGATGTTCTGCTGATGCCGTCGATAAACCGCCCGGGCGGTAAATAAAGAAGCCCAGCAGCGACGGATGTGCTCGATGATCTGGCCTTCCCCCTTGATGAAGTGATAAGTGTCCATCATTCCCGGGAACGAGGAGATGGTGCTGCCCTTTACCGCCACGGATGATCGCACGGCTACGAAGGGCTCTTCTCCGGTCGGAGATTTCAGGCCGTTGATCCGTTGCTTGATTTCCTCAAGGAGGTCCTCCGGTATCGGCGCATCGGCAATCGTTCCGCGTATCCGAGCGGATTTGCTTTCGATGTCGCCGTAGTCGTCGAAGTTCATGGTGCTGGCGATCTCCACGATCCCGGACTCAAGTCCGCCGCTTTCCAACAGGTAGTCCAGCGATTTTCCTGTGACACAGAATCCGCCGGGCACCGGAAAGCCGTTCCGGATCAACTCTCCCAGGTTGGCCGCTTTGCCTCCGGTTTCCTGATACTCTTCTTTGGTCATTTCATCCAGGCGCTTGATGTACTGCATGGTGTCAGTCCAGGATGGTTACGATGCCATGATCCCCGTCGACCCGGATCCGATCCCCGCTTTTGATCTCCTTGGTGGCGTTGCCGGTTCCCACGACCGCGGGAATCATAAACTCCCGGGCTACGACAGCTGAGTGGGCCAGCACTCCTCCCGCATCGGTGACGATCCCGGAGATCTTGCTGAATACCACCACCCAGGCCGGATTGGTCATGATGCAGACCATGATATCCCCCTGCTCGACCAGATCGAACTCATCGGGGCTCTTCACGATCCGGGCGGTTCCTTCGACAGCACCGGGAGAAGCGGCCAGACCCCTGACCTCGCCCTTGACCGTCTTGCCCTCCTGTTCGCGTTCGAACTTCTCCGGATAGCCCCACAGGGTGTGGTAGGGTTCCTCATACATATTGGCCTGCGTCACGGTTCCAACCCAGTCTCGGGGTTTTATCTTGAAGGCCTTTTCCCGGGCCGCCTTGGCCGCCTTGATTAGCTTGCCTCCGGGATAGTTCTCTGGATCCCCGACGTAGCGGCGCAGCTGTTCGTATTCCAGGAACATGATGTCCTCCGGAACATCGAGAAGCCCCTCCTTGACCATTCGCCGGGCGATGTGCAGCAGCACCAGACGCATCCGGGCATAGGTGCCCTGATCGAAGTAGAAATGATGGTCCGGGGTAAGGGGCAGCATCCGCAGATTCAGATCCAGGGCCTCTTCGAAGCGCTTTTTCTCCTCTTCCGATTTTCCGGCTATCTGCTTACGCAGGAGTGCGATCGCCTCCTCCTGCTCACGGATGCATCTCTGGTACACCCCGTCGTAGTCGAAATCCGAACCCAAGTAGCTCTTGATCTGTTCGTAGATCGGAGTCTGATCCTCCACGTAGAGAGGATAGATGTACTCGTGCGTGTAGATCGCCTTGTAGCCGAATTCCTCCGAGTAGGCACCCACATCCTTGACCAGGGCTTTGCCCTTGGCGGAGGACTCCAGCTTTGAAACGATATCGGCCACTTTGTCCGTTTGAGTGAACACGGCTTTCAGTTCGGCATCGGCTTTGACCTTTTCCTTGAGTCGCCACAGGGCCTTCAGGCTGTCCCAGTTCCGATCCGTCCTGGAAACATTCACCTTTCCGAGGACATCCGGATCCACTTCCCCGATCAGCTCTTTGGCCGTCTGAACGAAACGCATCGACGCGCTGAACTGGGCGTTGTTCAGGATCCAGTGCAGCCGGAAGTGACGCTCCTGGATGTCGTAGGTTTCCTCCAGGTAGACCATCAGCTCGGGGAGAGTCGCATTTTCGGCATCGAAGTTGTCCACGTACTCGAAGTTCTTCATCACTTCCGGCAGGTAGCGGTTCTGCCACCAGTTGAGAAAATTGCTAGCGTAGGTCGGCATGATCCAGTTGTAGTACTTGCCCGCCTCAGCGGCGTCCCTGGGCTCACGGGCTTCAATTGCCGTATACAGATAGCCGTTGATCACCTTGCCGTGCCAGTGCACGCCTGAATCCACGTCGAAGCGCCTGTAGAGGTAATCGCAGGTGGGTCCCCACCAACCGTGCATGCTGAAGTACATGGGAGAAATCGGAAAGGGAACGTGGTTGTCATCCAGAAACCAAAAGAGCTTCCTTTCCTCTTGATTTTTCCATTCTACGGGAAAATCCTTGTCCCCGTAAAACGTGGCCAAAACCTTTGACGAATCCATAGGACCTCCAAAAGGTAATCGTAACTTTCTACTGTCTTGCGGTGATCCCGCCGTCCATGTAGATGATCTGCCCGGTCACGAAATCCGAAATCGGGGCGGCCAGATACAACGCCAGCCCGGCGACGTCCCGGGTCTCGGCGACCCTGCCCAGAGGAATACGGGCCACCAGGGGCTCATAGAAGGCCGGGTCATCCAGATACTTGGCCACCAGGGCTGTGCGCGTGAATGTGGGGGAGATGCCGTTCACGTTGATCTTGTATTTGCCCCACTCCGAGGCCAGCTGCGTGATCATCATGTTCATCCCGCCCTTGCTCGTGCAGTAGCTGACGTATCCCCGGGTGATCCCCAGCCCGCCCCGCACCGAGCTGACATGGATGTGTTTCCCGCCTCCGTTCGGTATCTGTCGCCTGGCCGCTTCCTTGGAGAGGAAGAAGGCGGTTTTGAGATTCACATTCATGATGTGATCCCAATCCTCCTCCCTGTACTCCTCCGCGGGGTTCTCGATATGGGTGCCGATGCAGTTCACCAGGACATCGAGTTTCTTGTACTCCTTATGCAGGCAGTCCATGAACTGCTGTACCGCGGCAGCATCTGCCACCTTGAAGAGCCTGGCCTCCGCCTGTCCTCCGGCACTCCGAATCGCCTCCGCCGCGGTTTCTGCCTTTTCCTGGCTGCGGCCGGTGAGAAGGATCCTGCAACCGTAGGCGCTCAAAGCCTCTCCGATCGCCTGACCGATTTCCCCGGCTCCGCCGGCCACCAGGGCCACCTTGCCCTCCAGGGACATCGATCCGCGGAACATTTCCAGTCTGTTCATCCTCAACTTCTCCTCATTCCTTCATTCACGTATACCAGGACTCTACAACAGTTTCTCCACTTCATCAAACAGGATTTGGGGCGTCTTCGCCCGAATCATGAAGTACGGCTTGTTGTCCGCGAATCTTCGTACGAAGTCGCCCCTCTTGCGTCTCAACTCATCGGTGTCCACGACCGGCATGACGATGCCTCCGGGGGAGAGCAGCTGATTCAAACCGAAGTAGTTCATCACCGAGTGAAAGGTCTGGTACTCCCTTTCGAAGCGGTTCATCTCTGCAATCTTCGTGTCGAAGTGCCCGTCAATTCCGGGCATGATCACCAGATCCACAGGTGAGGGTTCCTCGAAGTTGATGAACTCCGGCTCCTCTGCGAAGAATTTGGCAACCCCCTCGTCCTGCTTGGGGATGTCGGCCCTTTCGGTGCCCTTGACGCGCATGCGCAGGTACACACTCTTCGAGCCCATGACCACGATCCCCTCATCGTCGGTGACCGTGGTTTCCGTGGAGATCACCTTGCCGCCCCGCCGACATCCCTCGATCTGGCTCATGCTCTTTCCATGATTGCTCTCCCCACCGAGAAACAGGATCGTCTTCTCCCGGTAGCGCACCGCGGAGCTGTGAAAGGGATGCAGACCGGCTGCGTCCATCTGGAAGGCCAGCATGGTGACGATGATCTTATTCATCTCTCCCTGTTCCCACTCACCGTCAACGAACAACTGCTGCCTCTCATAGCGGATCTCCTTTGCCTCTTTCTCCCGGTCCCAAATGATATCCGCTTCGGCTTTGAGGATCTCCTTGCGGGACTGTACAGAAGCCAGCCGATAGTTTAGGAAGCTCATCTCCTCCAGGACGTGCTCTTCCTTGCCGGCTCCGATCACATCGATTCTCAAGCTCGCCTCGCCGCTCGCCATCTCTTCTCGTAGAATATCCATATAGATAGGCTCTCCCCCTTCAGTGATAATTTCGCTTGCGACCCAACCTTTGTTGGATGAAAGCACGAAGGCTGCACCTCCTGGTACAGCCTTCGTGTTTTAGTCTCTGTGGGATCGAGGGTGCACCGATCAGACACCCCGATCCGTTTTAAAGCTTGTAGCTTTGGATTACCAGCGGTCTCGGGATCCGCCACCGCCGCGGGGGCGGTCTGCACGAGGCCTGCTCATGTTTACTGTCAAGGTGCGCCCTCCGAGTTCCGAGCCATTGAGCGCGTCAATGGCCGCCTGGCACTCTTCCGGGGTGCTCATCTCGACGAAACCGAAGCCCCGTGAGCGGTCCGTGTACCTGTCCGTGATGACTTTGGCGGACTCAACTGTTCCGTGAGCAGCAAAGAGCTCGTTCAGCTGATCGTCCGTCACCGAGTACGGCAGGCCGCCTACGTAGAGTTTCTTGTTCATCCTCTCCTCCTAGTGAGTGTTTCTCATCATCGCCCTTCGATACTCACCGTGAGAGAGACAATTTTCGGCATGTAATTGATACCACTGTCTGATCGGTCGTTTCCTACGGTGCAATATGCGGGGTCAACACCATTGGGCCTGTATTCCTCTTTTTTTTGTTCGACTCCAGCAAGCCCATTCTGAAGTTCGTCACCTAAACCTATACAATTTCCGCGGCGTAGTCAACCATGTAAAAATCTGATACGGTTGGGCAGGAAAGAGAGTTGAAGATGAAAGAATACAAGATGCCCCATCCGAATCACGAGAATCACCTCTGCTATTTAGAGAATATCGGCTATATCCAGGAGTTTCCTGAGGTCTATAAAGATCTGGTGAAACGGGGGAAGTTCTTCTGCAAGGTCTGCGGCCGGGTTGCCAAGAGCGAGGAGAACCTCTGCGTCCCCGAGAAGCTGTAGATCCAATCTCCTATATCCACCTCTTGGTGAGGGCGCTCAAGCCCTTGGGGGCTTTGGCCAGAACCAGGGGCGTGGAACTCTGACGGGCGATCTGCTCGGCAAGGGTGGGCACACCCACCTGACGGAGGAAGGAACCTGACAGACCCAACACGACCAGATCGTAGCTTTCGCTCTCCCGGAGCACGGCCTTCACCGGGTCCATCGGCGGCGAGGCTTTAAGCCGGACCTTGACAGCCTGGTGCACCACCCGACGCAGCAACCTCTCCAGGTAGCGCTCCTCCGACCAGATCCCCCGGTGTTTCTTGGCCGCGCCCCGAAGCGGCATGGCCGTGATCTCGCCATCCTGCTCCTGGACCATCCGCTCGGCCGTGTCCAGGGCGAAGGCGTCGTTGGCATCCCCGAACAGGGGCACCAGAATATTCTTGAACGTCTTCGAGCCGCAGCCTTTGAGAATCACGATATTGCAGGGGGCTCGGGATATCACCGGATCCAGGGTGCTGCCGATCCGAAAGCGTCTGTCCCCGCTCCTGCCGTGCCAGCCCATGATCAGCAGGTCGATATTCCGCTCCCGAACCGCGCTGGTGATCCCCCGGGCGATGTTGCGGCAGTAGCG
>CAZKCQ010000004.1:0-34829 GCA_964551205.1 uncultured Spirochaetaceae bacterium | reverse complement strand
CAGCAAGGAGATCCAGAACCTGATGTACACGGAGATCAGCGTGTTCTCCGGCTCCGATCAGCTGGAGCGGGGTTCCATGAAGACGGACCTGGACAGGGCTCTGTACGATCTTGCGCAGCAAAAGCCCGGGATGACCTATCCCTGGCTGCATCCCGGCGCCATCGAAGAGGCAAGCTACGCGATCACCCAGAAGCTTCTGGCAGGCAATATCGGTGCCGCCGAAGCGGCCAGTGAATACGAACAGGCTGCAGAGAAATGGCGAGATGAGAACCCGGAGCAGTTGAAAAATGTCAGGATTTGGGCTACTGAGGATATGCCCTTCATGAAGTAGGCGATCGCCGTCCGCAATGTTGACGCGGTGCCGGTAGTCTCCTACCGGCACCGCTTTCTAAAGGCGAAAGGTTAGAATGAGAGGCCGGAAAAGGAACGATAATCTAAAAGCTCTCCTGTTTGTCGGTCCTTTACTGTTGATCATCATAATTGTGTACGCATTTCCGCTGATCCAGAATATCAACTACAGTTTGCGAGATCTGTCCGACGCGGCAAGGCCTTTTACCGGGCTTCGCAACTACGGCCTGATGTTGAGGGATCCAATCTTCCTAATCTCGATTCGGAACAACTTCATCCTGATCTTCACGATCGTACCGGTCCTCGTATTTCTGTCACTGGTGCTTTCCGGCGCTCTGTTCGAGCAAGTTCGAGGCTGGAAGTTCTACCGGGGTACCATGCTGCTTCCATATATCACCTCGATTACCGCAGTAGGATTGTTTTACTCGTTGTTCTTTCAAGGTAGGGGAATGCTAAACAGCTTCCTCAAGATGATTCATCTGGACGCGCTGGTTGTTGACTGGCTCGGTTCGACCCAGTTTGCTCTTCCGGCAATAATGTTTGTGATCGTCTGGAGAGAATTCGGGTTCGGCACCATGCTATTCCTGGCCAGATTGACCACCGTACCGGAAGAGCTGTTCGATGCAGCCAAGATCGACGGGACCAACTGGTTTCAGCGGCTGTTTCACATCGTGATTCCCCAGCTTGCGACGGTGATCGAGTTCTATGTATTCCTCATGATCGTCACGATGCTGAGCTGGGTGTTCAACTATGTCTACGTGATGACACTGGGTGGTCCGGCGCGGAGCACCTATGTCACCGAGCTGTACATCTTCATCCAGGCCTTCAAGATGAACAGGATGGGCGTTGCAGCTGCAGTGTCCATAGTGATCTTTGCCGTCACGGCCGTGTTGGCCTTTGGCTCGCTGCGGTTCAGGACGAGACTCTACAAAGAATATGAATAACAATCATGGACAAACCGGAAACTCGGACAACAAGGAATAGAAATACCATACGCAAAGTACCCTTAATGATCGCCAGGCAGATCCTGTTCATCGTCGCTGCCGCGGTAGTTCTCGGACCGATCGTCTACATCTTAATGGCGTCATTCAAAACGAAGATGGACTATGTCCGGAATCAAATTGGTCTGCCCCATCCGTTTGTTCTGGACAACTACAAAAAACTCATGGAAGATGGCCAGCTATTAAAGTGGTTCATGAACTCCGCGATCGTGACGATCTCATCGGTAGCGGTGTCAGTCTCCGTGGGCGCACTGGGGGCGTTCGGCTTCAGCAAGTTCAGCTTTCCCGGCAAGGAAAAGATCTTCAACCTCGTCATAGCCCTCATGATCATCCCTCCAATCGTGATGATCATCCCCTTGTTCGTGCTCGCCTCCAGAGCCGGACTTGTCAATACCTACTGGAGCGCCGCCATTATCTACACCGGTCTCATGCTGCCTTTCGCGGTTTATCTTCTACGGAACTTCTTCGTGACGATACCGGAGTCGATCATGGACTCTGCCAAGATCGATGGCTGCTCGGACTTCGGTACTTTCTTCAAAATCGTGTTGCCTTTGAGCAGATCTGCGCTGATCACCCTGACTGTCGTGAGTATGCTTTGGGTCTGGAACGAGTTGTTAATCGCCCTCATCTTTCTGCAGAGGGAGGAGCTGACAACGCTTGTGGTGGGACTCATTCGCTTCCAGGGAAGATTCAGGATCGACCAGCCTGTCATCCTTGCGGGTATCTTCGCCTCCATGGTACCGATGATCGTGATCTACCTCATCGGGCAACGATTCTTCGTGAACGGGTTGACCGCCGGTGCTCTCAAAGGGGAATAGCCGGACAAGATAGTCGCTAGATTTTTTGCAGAAGGAGAGAAGAATGATAGCATTGAGAAAGATCAAATCCGGGGTCGGCAATGTACAGCTCGTCGATGTGGATATTCCGAAAATAAAGGAAGATGAAGTGCTGATGAAAGTGTGGGCTGCCGGAATCTGCGGCAGCGACCTGCTCATACAGGAGGACAAGCATTTTTATCAGGCTCCGGTCACTCTTGGGCATGAGTACTCCGGAGTGGTGGAAGAAATCGGAACGAAAGTGAGCAAGGTACAAAAGGGCGATAAGATCGTTTCGGATATCGAAACAAAAGAAGGTTGGCTTGGTGTTACCCGTGACGGAGCGTACGCAGCCTATATGGCAATCCCTGAAGCTCAGGTCCAAATATATCCGCAAGCCGTTTCCCTCGATCATGCCTGCTTTACTGAACAGCTTGTGGGAATCATCCACTGCATGCAGGAGCGCAATAATGTTCGCGCCGGTGATTTCGTGGTTATCGTTGGTCCGGGTCCTATGGGGCTCATGGGGGTTCAGTTTGCCAAGCTTCGTGGGGCAAAATCGGTCGCCCTGATCGGCTTGAAAAAAGACAAGAAACGTCTCGACATCGGTAAGAGGGTAGGTGCAGATTTCATCCTCTTCTCCGAAGAGAGTCCGGAGCAAGCGGTCAGAGACCTGAACAGCGGTCGCGGCGCTGACTTTGTCCTTGAATGCTCCGCATCAGAACGCGGATTCCAGCACGCCATCGATTGCGCTAGGAGAGCCCCCGAGGGGGAGGGAGGAAAAGGAGTCATTACTTCGGCAAGCCTATGGGGCAAGGACATCAGGATAAGCGCCGATGCCATTTCCCTGTATCAGCTGTCCATATTCGGCGGCTGGAGTTGGAATGGTGCGGAAAGCTGGGAGAGAGCCGTATCGATTATTTCAATGGGGAAGCTGGATCTGAACTCGTTGTTGACCAATCGGTATAAACTGGAGGAGTGGGAAAGAGCTTTTGCCAATTTGCGCGCCGGTGAGGATGTGAAGGCCTTCGTGCATCCAAATGGGACCGATTGGTAGAGGAAACACTGCGTCGGCCCTGCAGCGCTCTTGTCAAAGATTGATCGCTCGCACCGATCCCCGTTTTACCAGGTATGGTGGGAAAGCCAGCTTTTTTCGCTCTTTGTCGTCATGTTCGATGTTGTGGATAAGCATGGCCAGACTTTCTATGCCTATTCGTTTTCTCGGCTGGTGGATCGTTGTCAACGGAGGGGTCAGCACACTGGTTAATTCGATGTTGTCGTAACCGATGATACTATAGTCATCGGGAATGCGAAATCCCAGCTCGTTGGCAACCTTGTAGATACCGATCGCCAGCAAGTCACTGATGGTCACCACCGCGGTGAAGTCCAGGTGACCATTGATCTCGCCCTCCCCGGTGAGGATGTCTTTAAAGGTGCGATAGCCGCTTTCGATCGAGAGATCTTCGGCATGTACGATCAGGTCTTTGTTCACTTTAATATTGTGCTTTTTCAGTGCTGATGTGTACCCGTTGATGAAATGACCGACCATGCAACGCCCCGGCGGTCCCGTCATAAGCAGGATTCTTTCGTGACCGCGGCTGATGAGATAGTCGGTAGCCAGAGTTGCGCCTTTTCCGTGTTCCGAGAATACGTATCCGATATTGTTATAATAAGGGTAGCAGTCTATGAGCACATACTCGACCTTGCTCCTATTCAGCAGCTTGATATTTTCGCTTTCATCGTCGATCGGAGATATGAGGATCCCATCGACTCTCTTAGACAGCATCGAGATGATGTTGGCGCGTTCTTGGGCTATATCGTAATGGGAGTAGCTGATCAACATTGAATAGTTTGTTCTATTGAGTCTCTCCCCGATTACACTCAGGATCTCCGAGTAGAAGGGATTGTTGAGATCGTTGAATATGATTCCTATGGTATTGGTTTTATTCTGGCGCAGTGCCTTTGCCAGAGAATCTGGATAGTAATTCAACTCCTCGGCGATCTTCAGGATGCGTTCCCGGGTCTCCTTGTTGGCTTTTGGATCATTGCGCAAGGCTCTTGAAACCGTTGACAGTGAGACTTTAGCCGCTGCAGCCACTTGCCTGATCGTAATTTTCGTTTGTTGTTTCTTCTTGGTAGCAGCCATATAATCAGCTTTTTGGGAACGTTAACATCAATTTGAAATTACACCCTAAAAGGTAACTTAACGATATACCTTGGTCAAGAAGATATTTTCTATATATGTATTTGAAAGACTCATATTAGGAGCGCTTGACATTTTTGCTGTCAATGATAAAATATCTTGGCAACGTTGCCATTAGCGTTGTATTTTTGTGAAAATCTTGAACGCGGAACGGAGGTGCGGGATGCTGAACATGGGTATTGTCGGATTAGGAAAGATGGGAGCTTTTCATGCGGATTGGATTCAGCAAAACGAGGGAATGGATCTCGTTGCGATTTGTGACAAGAACAGGGAACGTCTTGAAACTGCAAAAAAACGATACGGCGTCGACGTTTTCGACGACTACGGAAAATTTCTGGGAATGAAGGAATTGGATTTCGTGGTAGTCGTTACGACGAACGATGCTCACGAAAGCCTTAGCGTCAAGGCACTCGAAGCCAAAAAAAACGTCATCGTGGAAAAACCGATGAGCGTAAACTATCAGAGCTGCCTGCGGATGGTGAAAGCAGCGGAACAGAACGACAGGTTCGTGTTTGTTCATCAAAGCAGCCGGTGGGACCGGGATTTCCTACTTGTCAAGGATACCATCGCATCCGGATTGCTCGGAGACATTCTGACGATTCAGTCAAATGTGCTCTTGTGTGATGAAGGCTGGCCGGCCTGGGGAATCGACGGCATGGAGAATCCTTGGAGAATTAAAGCGGAATACTTCGGGGGAATGCTCCTCGACTGGGGCCCCCACCTTGTCGATCAGATGCTATTGCTGAAGAAAGAGGATCCTGTAGGCGTATACGGTGCCCTTCAAAGCGGTGTGTGGACCACAGAGGTGGACGATCACTTCTTTGCCGTAATTAAGTTTAAAGATCAAACAATCTGCCGGATCGAGGTGAGCAACAACGCCAGGATTACTCTACCCCGCTGGCATATTATCGGTACCAAAGGAACATTGGAAGTGAAAGGATTTCACGAGCCTATATGGAATCAGGCAGAAATCGTATTTGTCGGCAAAGACGGTAGAAAAGAGAGCAGGAAAATAACCCTCTATGATGTAAAGGAATCGGGGATCGAAGGTGGATTCTATGAAGATCTGATTCCCTTCGTCGAAGGAAAGAAGAAGGATTTCGTCTCCATGCACGAGGCGGCCAAGGTCGTCAAAGTTCTGGAGCTCATAAAGAAATCAAGTGAGGAGAACAGATTCGTTGAGTTCTGATTCAAACCGATTCAAGAGTCGGTGTAATATCGGGAAATATACGGGCGCAATCCAATATTTACTTGACAGGATGCGAATTTTGATGCTTAATGGTAACGTTCTCAAAATATAGATCGAACTCGTGGATAATCACAGCAATATTTTGATAATGTTATCATTCAAAGAGATGAACATCGGAGGTCTATCATGAGAGAGCGGATGAGACAGTGGAAGCAGGAGGCGGATGTCGTTTCCGCAATACTGGAAAAATCATCTCCGATTGATAAAACCAAGCGTATCGGGAGTGAAGAGTTTCTGGCCAGGCAGAAAAAGGTCATCTCCAACCTTTCCGAAGCCGGTATCGATGCGGCTTTTGTATACTCGGACGAACACTACAATGGGGATGTCCCTTATCTTGCCGGAAATACCAACATATCCATCGAACCGGTAGCGGGGGTGATCGGGAAAGGGGGCTTCCACGTTCTTGCAGGCCTGGAGGGAGGGTACGTTGCTGAACAGCTTGCCCCTCGTTCCGGAGCTCCTGTCCACAAGGTCGAAATGCTCAAGCTTGCCGATGAGGATTATCCGATTGAAGCCGAACGTGTAGAGGATATTATCGAAGAGGCGGCGGGAGGTAGACCCAAAACGATCGCCCTTCTCACTCCGCGGGCGGTGTTTCCCGTGGGGATCTACGATTTCCTCGTTCAATACATGCAGGGCAAAGGACAGATCGTCGACGCCCAGGAGCTGTACTTCAGGATCAAGTACGAAAAGTCGGTCGAAGAGATGAAGATGATCCGAGAAGCCAGTCTGATCTGTGATGAGATGCTCAAGTGCATGCTCGCCGTGTTGAAACCGGGCATGCTCGAGACCCAGGTTTCAGCCTGGGGTTATTTGGCTGCTCAGGAGCTCGGCGTTGAAGAGATGGGCTTCGACATCATGGTTACTGCCAACGAGGCAAACCGCACCCTGATCGGAAAGGCGCTGAACAGGGTGATCCGGGAGGGAGATATCGTGCACCTGGGGGTTGCCCCGAAACGGGACGGACTCACAGCCTGCGAACGACTCAGCGTTGTTTGCACCGGCGATCCATCCCGGGTAACTCCTGAGCAGCGCTACTGGTTCGACTTTGTCGAGGATGCCTACAAGATCGGACTCGACGAATACAGACGTGTGGCGCGAGAGAATCTTCCGGCGAAATTCCAGGAGCAGGCTCTGGTGGACTATTTCCTATCCCGGAACAGTGAAGTTGAAGAGAAGTTGGGTAGAACCGTCGATTTGCCCCGATTGAAGCCATATACGGGAACTCACAACGCCGGATACACGGAATGTCAGGAGTTTTACGGTGCGATCACATTGAACTCCGAGGAACCCCTGGGTTATAGAATCGTGACCATGCTGGACGTGGCGATTCGGGGAATCGGCAACCGCTGGGATGACGTACTGATCCCCGGTCTGGACTATCTGGTTGTAGAGCGGACCCTCGGAAAAGAGGGACCGGAGGTTGAAGTCTTAACAAAGTTGCCTATAAACGTTCAGCATCTGGTGGGAAAGGTACCCTGAGCAGGATGCGTTCGGCACGTAAGAGGTTGAGTATGGAGAATAAATTAGGGGGAAATATGGATTCTTTGAAAAAACTTGATAAAAGCCTTGTTTCTCGGATGTATGAAGGAATGTTGAAAATCCGACTCTTCGAAGAAACACAGTCACGGGTATTTCGGGCCGGGGAGCAGGAGGGGTTTACCCACCTGTATCTTGGTGAAGAGGCGATCGCCGTTGGAACCTGTCTCAACTTGAACAAGGACGATTATATCACCAGTACCCATCGCGGGCACGGACACATGATCGCCAAGGGCGGAGATTTCAAGAAGATGATGGCGGAGCTGTACGGGCGAACCACCGGCACCTGTCTCGGCCGCAGCGGATCACTGCACATCGCTGATCGCAGCATCGGTGTGCTGGGAGCAAACGGGATCGTTGGTGACGGGAATCCCATCGCGGTCGGCGCCGGCTATTCGATAAAGCTGAGAGGCAGCAAGCAGGTAGTGGTTTCGTTTTTCGGAGACGGGGCAACCAATCAAGGTACTTTTCACGAATCGCTGAACATGGCTGCCTCCTTTGGGCTTCCTGTAATTTTCGTCATCGAGAACAACGGCCTGAGCTGTGGGACTATTACCGCCTCGGTCTGTAAGGTGCTTCACAACCTCGGTGATCGGGCCGTGGCCTACGGTATACCCGGTGAGAACATCGACGGGATGGACGTGGTGGAGGTATATCAGACGGTTAATAAGGCGGTGCAGCGAGCACGGAGCGGTGAAGGACCTACGTTAGTCAACTGCAAAACCTTTCGTCATCACGGTCATTTCGAAGGGGATATCGACATACGCGATCAAACCTTGATCCAAGACGCCATCAGTCATGATGCGGTAAAGGAGTTCGAAGAGCGGATGTTGAAAGAGGACTTGATCACGGTAGAACTGATCAAAACGGAGCGTGAAAGAATCCAAGGCATGGTGGATGAAGCAGTGGAGTTTGCCAGAAACAGTCCGCTGCCTAAAGCGGAGGATGCCATGAAGTACGTATACGCCGAATGACTGCGGAGAACATCGCGGAGGAATTGATATGAGAGAAATCATGTATCGGGAAGCGCTTAGGGAAGCCATGACCGAGGAGATGAAAAAGGACGAGCATCTGTTCCTGATGGCTTACGATGTTGGCAAATACGGCGGCGAACACCGCATCAGCGGGGATCTTTATAGCAAGTACGGTGATTTGCGAGTCAAGGATGCCCCTATCTCCGAGCAGGGGATAGTGGGTTGCGGCATCGGTGCAGCCATCACAGGCTGCAGGTCCATCGTGGAAATCCCGTTCATGGACTTCATGCCCATGTGCATGGATATGATCGTGAACCAGGCTGCGAAGTTCTACCATACCTTCGGAGGTCAGATGAGTGTTCCCATGGTCATTCTCACCGCAGCGGGCGGCTATATTCGGGCGGCGCAGCAGCACTCACAGTGCTTGGAAGCCTGGGTTGCCCACGTGCCTGGTTTAAAAACCGTCATGCCCTCCACGCCGTACGACGCCAAAGGACTGATGAAGACAGCTATAAGGGATAACAATCCGGTTGTATTTATCGAACACAAGAAACTGCTTCCAATGAAAGGGGAAGTTCCGGAGGAGGAGTACGAGATACCGCTCGGCAAGGCGGAAATCAAGAGGGAAGGAAAGGATGTAACCCTGGTCGCTACATCGTACACCGTTCACCTGTCCCTCCAGGCGGCGGGAAACATGGAGCAAAAGGGAGTCTCCGTCGAAGTGGTGGATCCACGGACCCTGGTACCTCTCGATAAAGAGACGATCCTAAAGTCAGTAAAAAAGACGAACAGGCTCGTGATCGTCCATGAAGCTCACGTGACGGGCGGTTTCGGTGGGGAGATCGCTGCTATCGTCGCCGACGAGGCATTCGGATATCTCGATGCGCCCATTAAACGGGTGGGAGCCAAGTGGACTCCGATTCCTTTTCCCTCGGTAATGGAAGACTATGTTCTTCCCGGCGTCCCCGATATCGAAGCTGCGATCCAGGAAGTTGTTGCTTCATGAACAGAGGTCTTCGTCCATGATCAACGCAGTGAAGCTGGCCAAGATTGGATTGACCATGGAGACGGGAACCATCCTGAAATGGCTGAAAGCCGAGGGTGATTTCGTGCAGCAGGATGATCCACTGCTGGAGGTCGAAACCGATAAATCCGTCAACACCGTCGATTCTTTCTATACAGGGTATTTGAAGAAGATCCTGGTACAGGAGGGAGAAGAAGTCCCGGTCGAAACGGTCATAGCCTACATCGGAGAGAAGGACGATGAAGTACCCGCCGCAGAGGAGGGGGAAGACAGCCGTTTTGCTGTGCGCACTTCTGATACGGACACTTCCATGCATCAGGAAAAAGTAAAAGCAACGACCGATGGGGAAGGGAGTTCTTCGGGCCCCGCACGGATCAATGCCTCTCCTCTGGCTCGGAGACTTGCCGCGGAGATGGGGGTGGATCTGTCCTCCGTCAGCGGCACCGGACCCGGTGGACGAATCGGCCGGGAGGATATCCTGGCCGCCGCCCAGTCAAGCGGTGCAAAATTTGGGGGGGAGACAATGAGCTCAGAGGATGTGGAAGATCTTCCTCTATCCGGTCTGCGAAAGGTTGCAGCTGAGAGGGTCAAAACGAGCTATCTCGATGCGCCCCACATTTATCTGGAGATTTCCGTCGATGTTACCGAGCTGGATCGGGTTCGGAAAAAAATAAATGATAAAAACGAAGAGGGCGTTCACCTCACCGTGACGGACTTCCTCGTTCGTGGGGCAGCCCTCGATTTGAAGAACAACCCCCGCCTCAACGCCACGATCCGGGAAGCATCGATAACCGCGCATAGAACCGTCAATATCGGGATTGCCGTATCCACCGATCAAGGACTGCTGGTACCGGTGGTAAGAAACTGCGGGGAATTATCCCTGCCGCAGATCGCCGCCCGGCGGGAAGAATTGATAGGCAGAGCACGGGAAGGAAAGCAGACCGGGGAAGACCTCTCAGAAGGCACTTTCACCATTACCAACCTGGGAATGTTCGGGATCGAGGCTTTCCACCCGATTCTCAATCCCGGCCAGGCAGCCATTCTGGCGGTGGGAGCCATAGTTCCCATCCCAACGTTTGAGCAAAGCGGTGCGATAATGGCCAGAAAGGTAATGCGTTTGGTTCTTGCCTGCGATCACAGGATTGTAGACGGAGTGGAAGCCGCCAAGTTTCTGCGCGATCTTAAAGTCCGCCTCGAGGAGGCGGAATCCTTGGAATAAGCGGGACGGAAACTGGCATGAATATGGAAGGCTTTTTGGAGAACAGGTATGGGGATGGAAGAGGAGAAGAGCATGGTTGAAAAAAACGTTCTAACCAGGGAAGTGGAGACCAAGCTTGGGCAGGTGCGGGGAATTCTTTCCCGTAAAAAACTGGCCGGGGCGCTGATCACCCGTAAATACAATATCTATTGGCTTACAGCCGGGGGCAACAACCAGGTTCTCTACGACATGCAGGAGAGCCTGATCGGGATCCTGGTTACTGAGAACCGGGCCATCGTAATCGCCGAGAACGGGGATTACGGCCGCGTCATGGATGAGGAGTTCTCCCACTGTCCCTTCGAGTATGAGATGATCTACTGGTGTTCGGGAGGCGTCGGTGCGAAAGCCGCGGAGCTGGAAAAGGGTCCTCTCGGCGTAGATAGTCCCGTCGGTGGTGTTGCGGAGCAGCTGAACATCGACGGTGATTTGGCGGAATTCCGGCAGGTATTTCTCGAGCCGGAGATCGAAAGGCTCAGAAGCCACGGAGCAGAGGCTGCCTCGATCATCACCAAGGTTTCGAAAGGAGTACAGCCGGGGATGAGCGAACGGGAGGTGGCGGCCGAGCTTTCGAAACAGTTTCTCCTCAACAGTTTCAATGTGGCGGTTATCCTGATCGGGGGAGATGAACGTTCTCTGAAGTACAGGCACCAGGTCGTCTCGGATAACAAAATAAGGAAGCACTTCTCCCTCTGCGGAGTTGGCAAGAAAGCCGGGATAACCTATCCGATCAACCGGGTAATCTCTTTTGGTCCGCCTCCGCCGGAGTTGGAGGATAACAACCGCAAGATCGAAACGGTTTTTGTTCACCTCAATTCCTTGGCTAAAGCAGGGACTACTTTGGGAAGCATATACGCGAAGCTGCCCCAGATCTATGTGGACGCCGGCCTGGAAGAAGTGGAGTGGATGCGCCACTCTATCGGCGGCACCATGGGCTACCATCCCAGGGAGCAGGTGGTCGGCGATCGGGTCGCCTACCAGCTGCGGGAGAACAACGTGATCGGTTGGAATCCATCCCTGCCCGGCGTCATGGCGGAGGATGTTTATCTGCTGGGAACAAGCGGGCTGGAGTTCATTACCTATGATAAGAATTGGCCTCACGCGGAGCGAAGTGCGAATGGGTTGACTCAGATACGACCATCGATCCTAGTGATTTGAGTTGGGAAGGAGGCGGCCAGGGAGGGGCATTATCTAAGAGTGGAGAGGAGGTGATGAAAAAAGCCCTATGTTGTGATGAGTTTGGGGGAAATCGAAACTTAATATTGAGGAGGAACGAGGATGAAGAGAACAATCATGGTTAGTTTGATCGTCATTTGCATGATCTGCTCCATCGGCCCACTGTTTTCTACCCCCCAGGGAGAGACTGAGAAGGTGGATATCAGAATCTGGATGTGGGGAGAAGTCGTTGCACCGGGAATGAACGATTGGTACAACGAATCCGCCGAGATTTATGAAAAAGCCCATCCGAACGTTACCGTGGAACCAACGGAAATCCCTATGGATGATCTTCAACAATCGTGGATGGCTGCGGTTGCTGCCGGCGACCCACCCGATGTGATCCTTATGGGAAGACAAGAGGGGATCGATGCTTCCCAGGCAGGGGATATTCTGCCGATTGACGATTTCTGGAGCAAAGCAGAGGTGGATACAATTTTGCCCGCTGCCCAACGCGAGCTTGGCTGGGAAGGTCACGTGTGGATGGTTCCGGAATACATGGAAGCCTGGGGGATGGTATACAACAAAGAGATCTTTGCGGATGTGGGTATCAAGAGTCCACCGAAGAATTGGGATGAGCTCATTGAGATGTCTGAAAGGATCAAAAAAACCGGGAAAGTGCCATTGGGTATCGGCTGGCAGGACGGGTACATGAGCCCATGGCTCTTCAATACGATCGCGATTCAATGCCTCGATGACGCAGCAGACCTGCATGCGGCAGTTTTGGGGGAGCAGCGTTTTGTCGATCCAAAGCACGGAGATTGGTGGAAAATAATCGAAGTGATGAGAGACAATGGCTATATAAACAAAGATGCCGCTTCGATTGGATTGGGCGAAGGACTCGATCTCTTCTATACCGGCAATATTGCTTTTGGATTTGTAGTCCAACCTGTTGCGGCCGCTTATGTTGCACAGATGGGGGATGGCACGGTCGGGGCGATGAAGACTCCGTTACCCCCCATCACCGGCAAAGTCGCAGGTAGTATCCCGATCACGCCGATGCCCTTGGCCCTGGCCAATGGCCCGCATCCCGATGTCGCCGCTGATATCTTGAAATTACTGCTCACGAAAGAGAGAGTGAAGGCTCTGTATGACAAGAGCGGTGCGATGCAGGCAAGCACGCTATTCGAACCGGGTTCAGCTAAGTCTGAAGTGGATAGGCAATACGCGCAGTGGTTCCTCGAGTCAACAACATTTACCTACAACTGGCATTACACACCCCAGATTGACGCGGACAGCTATGGCATCGGGCAACTGCTAATTGTCGGTGAAATCGATGCAAAGGAAGCAGCCCGGCAGATGGATGAATCGGCTGCAAAATGGCGAAGAGAAAATCCTGATGCAGTTGAAGTATACCGGAAAACCGCTTTGGACTGGATGCAACATTCCAAGTAAATCTGTCTGAGGAAATTGTAGAAAAAACGGCTGGGGGTATTGTTTTCAATACCCCCGCCTGTCAATAGGAAACAACCTTCCAACGTTGTTGAGATTTATTATGAGTAGTACGTTCGGATTGAAGAGAACGCGCTTCGAGCCATACCTATATCTCCTTCCAACAATCGTACTCATCCTTTTGATCTATCTGTATCCAGTTATCGAAGTGTTCCGGGAAAGCTTCTTCGATATGCGTTCTTGGCCCGGAGTATTTGTTGGGATTAGGAACTATGTTGTTGCATTTCGGGACGAGAACTTCTATCTCTCTCTATGGCATAACTTCCAACTGTTGGCGGTAATTCCCATCATCCTGGTTTTTTCCGTAATCATCGCAACGATACTGCACGAACGCCTCGTCGGCTCGCAGCTCTACAGAAGTGTGCTGTTCGTTCCCTATATTGTTCCGCTGGTCGCTATAGGTATTGCGTTTTCATTTTTCTTTCAATATTCCGGAGCATTCAATCAGCTTCTGAGTTTTCTGGGACTCGATTTTCTAGTTCGTGATTGGCTTGGCAAACCCAGGTTGGCACTGCCCGTTGTTGCCACTGCAATTGTATGGAGAGAGCTGGGATTTGCCATTGTGTTGTTTATAGCTCGCCTCAGTTCGGTATCCGAAGACACGGTGGAAGCATCGTTGTTGGATGGTGCGGGATGGTGGCTCAGGGTAATGAAAATATACGTACCGGAGTTGAGGAATGTTATCGAGTTCTACGTAATTCTCAGCATCATCACCATGATCAGCCAGATTTTTGGTTTTGTCTTTGTCATCACCAGCGGTGGTCCCGCTAAGGCAACCTGGGTTTCCGAATTCTATATTTATCAGAGGTCTTTTCTTTACAACGACAGAGGAGCGGGGTTGGTGATGGCGGTAGTGTTGATATTGATGACGCTGCTGATGTTGTTTGCATCGAATCGCCTAAGGAGAAGAATCGGTGAGGAAAGCAGTTCGTAGGAGCATCGATTCAGAACGGATGTTGCGCAGAGCAAAGAAACTGGGAACCGGTGTTGTGAAGCACCTGATCCTGATCACACTGACAATTTTATCGCTGTATCCACTGTATTTTGTGATTGTCAACTCGGTTAAAACGAAAATTGAATACAATTCGAATAAAATCGGTTTACCGCCTGGAATCGTATTCGATGCTTATAGAAAAGTGTTCTTTGGCGAGAAGTTCCCAAGATGGTTGACAAATACGTTGATTGTTACCGTGGCTTCAGTCCTGCTCTGTCTATTTTTCAGTTCGATGGCAGGATTTGTCATCAGCAAAATGGAATTCAAGGGTAAGAGGCTTATCTTAAATTCAGTAATCAGTTTAATGGTGATACCCGTTATTGTAATGATTATCCCTCTCTTCGTGCTCTTTGGCCGATTCAGATTGAATAATTCATATATAAGTGTGATAGTAATTTATATCGGTGTATTGTTGCCCTTTAACGTATACCTGCTGTACAGCTATTTCATCACCGTTCCACAATCGATCTTGGATTCTGCGCTAATCGATGGATGTGGGAGCTTTCGCATCTATCGTAGCATCATGATCCCCTTGTCGGCATCTGCGCTTATGACTCTCGTGGTTTATGACGTGCTATGGGCTTGGAACGAATTTTTGATATCTTTGATTTTTCTTCAGCGAGAAAAACTGAGAACACTGATGGTCGGATTAACCCTTCTTCAGGGGCGATACACGGTCAATGTGCCAACGATAATGGCTGGTCTGGTTTCCGGGATCTTGCCGATCCTCCTACTCTACATATTTACGCAGAAGTATTTTGTAAAAGGCTTGGTAGCCGGTGCAATCAAAGGATAGCGGAAAATCAAGGATAACCAGCAACAGAATCAACATAGACAGACAGGAGGATAGACAGATGATGTTACACGCCTACACCCTGGCGGGAGGTCTGAGGCCCGAACAGATCGATCTGATGCGGGACAAAGCGATCGAGCTGGTAGAGACAGTCGGCCTGCACATTCCTCACGAGGGACTGCTCAACCGCCTGCATGGCATCAACGGAGTCACCATAGACAAAACCTCCCAGATGGTGAAGTTCCGCACGGATCTGGTGATCAAAGCCATCCAGGAGATGAGGTTCCCTCTGCCCGATTACTACGAGGACGGTTGGGTGATCTCCGCCGGGGCTCACCAGACAAAGATCTTGGACATGGACACAGGAAAGATCCGGGAAACCACCCATAAAGACTTGGTCGAGATGATCAAAATCGGTGATGCCCTGGACACGGTGGGATCGGCTCCGGTGGTACCGATGGACGTACCGATCCAGCTCCAGGAGATCATGATGCATAAAGTTGCCTGGGAGAACTCGCGGCGCCGGGCGAACGATATGTTCGAGCATGACCCGAAACCGACGGTTCGCTGCGCCGAGTACATCTACGAGATGTCTAAGATCGCCGACAAGTGGTTTGCCCTTGGCCTGTACATGGTGAGCCCGCGTTCCTTCGATGTCGTGGAGCTGGAAATCATCGATAAGTTTCTAGACAAGGGCGTTCCCATGTGGGCCGGCACCATGCCGATCATGGGCGTGAATTCCCCGATTACCGAAAAGGCGGGGATCCAGCAGGCCATGTTCGAGACCTACGCCTGTCTTACCATGCTGAACCTTCTGAACACCAAAAGCTACAACTATATCCAGATCATCGACAGCTTTATCGCCCACCCCTTCGACATGAAATACTCCACCTTCGTGTACGGTTCCGCAGAGGACGTGCGAGCCACGGTTGACAAGCTGTCGATCCACAAGCACCTGAAGATGCCGCTGGCGGCAAAATCACTGCTCACAGCAGCTAAAGAGGTGGACGCGCAGTGTGCAGCGGAGGTGGGCATGTACACGTTGATGGCGGCTCTGGCCGGAGCCAAGGAGTTCCGTTGCGGTGGCCTGTTGACCAGCGCCGAGGTGTACGCCGCTGAAAAGCTCGTGCTTGACTACGAGATCGTTCAGTACATCAAAAATGTCTTGGAACCAGAGGAGTTCAGCGACGAGATGCTGCTGTTTGATGCCATTGCCAAGATCAAACCAGGGGAGAGCTTTCTCGAACACCCCAGCACCTTCAAGCATTACCGAACCCTGTACTGGGATCCCAACGTATTTCTTCATTCCAATCTGGGACAGTGGCAGGAGATGGGCTCGAAGAGCTTCGTACAGATTGCCAATGAGCGGGCAAAGAAGCTCTTGAAAGAACATGCCTACGAGATCGAGCCGGAGAAAAAACGCGAGCTGGACAGGATCTACGAAATCGCGGCTAAGGACGAAGCACTGGCCAAAGAACGGCAGTACTAATCCGTCAGGATAATGGTATGAGAAGGAGAAGAGATGATGAAATTAGAAAACTTTGAGCTTGCGGGGGGCTTGCGGAAAGAACAGATCGACTATATGCACGAAAAAGCCATGTGGCTAATCGAAACCTCCGGTATCCAGGTCCCCCATGAGGGTGTTCTGAAGCTGATGGCCGATCACAACGGTGTGACAATTGACGGGGAAATGGTGCGATTTAAACCGGATCTGGTTCAGAAAGCCATGGCTGCTGCGGTTTACGATGTTCCGGAGTACTACAAGCGGGGCAAGTGGTTCATGTCCGCCGGAGCCCATCAGACCGCCTGTTACGATCTGGATACGGGGAAGCTGAAACAGGCCTCGGCTGATGACCTGGTGAAATTTATCAAACTTGGGGATGCCCTGGACACAGTGGGCTCGGCGCCGGTGGTACCGATGGATGTGCCAGGGCATCTGCAGCACATTCTAATGCACAAAGCGGCCTGGGAGAACTCACGTTACCGCTGCAACGACATCTTTGAGCACATGGATAAGCCCTCCTACGAGTGCGCCAACTATGTGTACGAGATGGCCCAAGCCGCGGGAAAACGCTTCACCTTCGGGATTTGGATGATCAGTCCCAAGTCCTTCGACGCGCACAACCTCGATGTGGCCTTCAGGTTGCGGGATAAGGGCATCCCGATGTGGTTGGCAACCATGCCTCAAGCGGGGGTTACCGCCCCGATAACCATTCTGGGAACGGTATTGCAGAGCATGTACGAGCATTTTGCTGGCTTGACCGTACTGTACCTGATGAACCCCAAGGGGAACAACTACATCTCCCCCAACGATGCCTTTGAAGCCAACACTTTCAGCATGAAGTACACCACCTTCGTATACGGATCGGTGGAGTACGTACAGCACTCTCTGCATCAGATCGCTCTGTGCAAGTATTACGACCTACCTATTATCGTAAAGAGCCTTTTGACCAGTTCCCAGGAGCCGGATGCCCACGCCGCGGCTGAGATGGGTATCCACACCTTGATCGCGGGATTGGCTGGGGCAAGGGCCTTTCGTTGCGGCGGGCTGCTGTCGACCGGAGAGATCTACAGCGGTGAATGGGTGGTGATACTGGATGAGATGCTGCAGTACATCCGGAACGTCCTCAAGGAAGAGGAGTTCAGTGAGGAACGTCTGATGATCCAGGACATCATCGATGTAGGACCGGGAGGCACCTATGTCGACAAGAATAGCACCTACGAGATGTTTCGCAAGGAGTACTGGATGCCTCAACTGTTCGAACATTCGAATCTGGGCCAGTGGATCGAGCTGGGTCAGAAATCGATTCGCCAGCAGGCGCGGGAGATCGCTCAAAAGCTGGTTGCCGAGCACAGCTACGAGATTGACCGGGATGTGAAAAAGGAACTCGACAGGATCTACGAGCGGGCCAAGCAGGACAAAGCACTCGAGAAGAGCCTGAAACTCGAGATCTGATCAGGACAAAAAGAAGAGAAATCATGAGTATGGAGGACAACAGCATGTTTGAAGAATTGAAAGCTTCGATAATTTCGGGAGATGAACAGAAGGCAACTGCGCTAACCAAGGAGTTTATGGACAAGGGCACGGAGCCTCAGAAGGTCCTGAAGGAGGGTCTGGTTGCGGGCATGGATGTTGTGGGAGAGAGGTTCAAAGCCTACGAGATGTGGCTTCCTGAAGTGATCCTGTCTGCCAAAGCCATGAAGGCGGCCACGGAGCTGATGAAACCGTATTGGGAGCAAGCCGGCGGCGGAGAATCTCTTGGGAAGATCGTCATCGCCACGGTGGAAGGGGATGTACACGACATCGGCAAAAATCTGGTCAGCATGATGCTCGAGGCTGCGGGCTTCAGCATGAACGATTTGGGAGTCAATGCGAAGATCCAGGAGATTGTGGATGCAGCTAACAAGGACAAGGCGGATATCGTCGGCCTATCCGCCCTGCTGACCCAGACCATGCTGGCCATGAAGCCGGCGATCAAGGCCATTCGGGGCAGCGGAGGTAAGGCCAAGGTCATAGTCGGCGGCTCGCCGATTACCCAGGAGTACGCCAATGAGGTTGAATCAGACGGGTTTGCTCCGGATGCTCTACGAGCCATCAACCTCTGCAAAAAACTTGTTGGCAAGAGTTGAGTGGTTCTGAGGGAGAAGCATTTGATTGACGTGTTGATAAACGAACTTTCCGCTTCCGACCCGATGAGAAGGGTGGAGGCGGCCTGGCGTTTGGGGGAAATATGTGATCCCTCCAGCACAATCATTGCGTCGTTGAAGGGGGCTCTCCGCGATCCGGAGCCGAGTGTCCGAGGGGCGGCGGCTGAAGCCCTCGGACGAATCGGCTGTCTCGCTGCTGAGACTGTCCCACCCATAATACAGCTTCTTGAACGAGAAACCGACGATATGGGACGAGCCCGCTGTATATTCGCCCTGGGTCGGGCCGGCAAGAATGCGTCTCAGGTCGTACCCACACTCCTCGAACTGCTTCGCCGAGACAACACCCATGCCTACGATACGGCTCTCTGGGCACTGGCGGAGATCGGCATCAACACACCAGAGGTTACCGAACAGATATCCAGAGGATTGGACAAAGACCTGTCCGATCAGCGTTGGGGAGCCGCAAAGGCTTTGGGATTGATCGGGAGGGATGCCTCTTCTGCAGTGCCTCGGCTGTTAATGTCTCTTCAGGATGTTCATCCTCTGGTTAGAGAGCTTTCCGCCTGGGCACTCGGTGAAATCGGCAGCGCCGCGGAATCGGCCCTCCCATCTTTGCACGCGCTTTCAGAAACAGACCCCTGCCCGGAAATCAGCCATCGGGCCATCGTTTCCGCTGCATTGATTTCAGAAGAATCCGCAACATCCGCGCCTGGGATCATATCGGAGTCTGGGAGAGCCGCAGGGGACTCGGGCAGGATTCGACGAGCCGAACACTACCTGGAACAGATCGCAAATCGGGATTTGGACGCCCAGCAGGATTGCATCAGAGCTATAGGAGAGCTAGGTCCTCCGGTTGAGAAGATCATTCCCGAGCTTCTTCCCCTGTTGAAGAATGAACACCTTCAGGGTAGCGCGGCGCTGGCGGTTGCCAAAATCGGTGTCACGTCGATGCAGGCGAGCACCGCGCTGGTGGCACTTCTTCTACAGGCTCGGCCACAGATGCTGGCCTCCCTCGACTGGGCCGTAGGGCTGCTGGGCCCTAGAGCTGCGGAGGCAATACCCCATCTGAGGCAACAGCTCCGAGACTACGCGGGAAGCGAGCACAGAAACCTCGAAATCCGCTATCACGCCACCTGGGCTCTGGCTCGGGTGGACTATCTCGGCAAGGAAATCGTGCCGGATCTGATCGCGAGTCTGGCCGATGAGGACTCCGACGTGCGGGCTATGTCTGCGGAGAACCTCGGGTATATCGGACCCGCAGCCGGGCAGGCTGAAGCGGCGCTGGAGGTATTGAAAGAGGACAATCATCCGATCGTACGTTCCAGAGCCGTCTGGGCTCTGAAACGGATAAAGGGGCGATAGGAGGTGTCAAAAACGGATCCAGGATTCGCGAAAGGAGGCCCGATATGAGCTGAGTGACTTTTCGATACTCGGATTGGATAGAATCTTTTTTGGAGGAAAAGAATGAAAAAAAGCATTGTGTTATTTCTCTGTGTAAATGTACTCCTGACTATCGCCACAGTTGCATTTGCAGGAGGCGGACAGGAGAAACAGCCCGCTGGGGCAGAGATGGCTGAAGCGGAGAAGGTTACCATTCGGATGCACTGGTGGGGAGAGGCGGAGGCCCCTGGAATGGCCCAGTGGGTCAAGGAGTCAGCGCAGCTATACGGCAAAGAGCATCCCAATGTCACCATCGAGCCGCACGAGATTCCTATCGAAGATATCTACTTGACCTGGAAAGCGGCGGTAGCCGCCGGTGATCCGCCGGATATACAAAACCTGTCTCCCCAGGAGGGCCTGGATGAAGCGGCCGCCGGAAACATCGTGCCTATTGACGAGTTCTGGACCGAGGAGGAGCTCTCCCATCTGCTTGCCCCGGCTAGGAGGGAGCTATCCTGGAGCGGCCGCACCTGGCTGGTACCCCTCTATATGGACGCCTGGCTGATGGCTTTCAACAAGAAGGTCTTCTCCGCCGCCGGTGTAGACGTCCAAAATCCACCGCAGGATTGGAACGGGTTTGTAGCAGCCTTGAAAAAGATGAAAGCTTCTGGATCGATTCCCTTTTCCATCGGATTCCAGGACGGATACATGGGAGTTTGGTGGGCCTGTTTGTTCGGCTACCAGGCTTTCGATGATATGTCCGACTTACACGATGCGGTGGTCGGCAAGACGAGCTTCACCGATCCACTGCACGTTGATTGGTGGAAACAGATCGAAACTCTCAACAATCAAGGTTTGTTCAACGACGATTGCGGCTCTCTCGGTTTTGTCGAGGGCAATGATCAATTCATGGCCGGAGATACGGGAATGGTGTTCGTCGTGCAGCCCATGATGGCTGCCTATGTTCGGGAGATGGGGGAAGGCACGGTGGGCGCGATGCTGACACCCGAGCCCCCCAAGCCCGGCAAGCTGGCCGGGACCATGCCGGTTCCGAGCATGCCCATAGGCCTTGCCAAAGCGAGTAAGCATCCGCAAGTGGCTGCGGACTTCATTCGCTTCATGTATACACCGGAAAGAATCACTGCAATGTATCTGGTCAGCGGTGCCATGCAGGCCAGCGATCAGCTGAATCCAGCACTAATCAAGAGCGAATCCGACAAAATCGTTGCGCAGTGGGCCGTCGATATCCCAGGGCCGACATACAACTGGCACTACACTCCTCAGATCGAGAGCGAGGTGTGGGCTTCAACTCAATTGTTGGCAATCAAAGAGATCACCGCCGAGCAGGCAGCCCAGAACATGGAGAACGCCGCAGCCCAGTGGAGGGCGGACTATCCGGACTCGCTGGAGCGCTTCAAAAAACGAGCAGCGGAATGGAAACAGACTGCACCGTGACAGAACCTGTTTCTTGATGAGAGAATGCCTCATTAACAATAGCCCCCTCTTCTGAGGAGGGGGCTGTTCCAATCGGGTGTTCCGGAGAGCATCGGGTAGATAAGATCGATTTGGTTGAACAGGTGTTCTCTCCCTAGATAAAAATGCAGAAAAGGAAGGTCGCAGGTGAGTTCTGGATCAGCAGGCAATAAATCGAGTAGAAATCGGGCGGCCGTCAAGATCGAGCCCTATCTGTATATGCTGCCGGCGTTATTCATTCTCGGATTTATCTATTTGTATCCGGTAGTACAAGTAGTACATTTCAGTTTTCTCGACCTGCGATCCTGGCCCGGCGATTTCATCGGGCTTGAAAACTTCAGGATCGTGCTTAAAGATCCCCGCTTCTACCAATCCATGCTCCACAACTTCGAGCTGTTGCTGACCATACCCGTCATGGTAGTGATTGCCCTCATAATTGCTGTCCTTCTCCATGAGGAGGTGTGGGGTTGGAAATTCTACAGGAGCCTGCTTCTCATTCCCTATGTGGTTCCGATCGTAGCCATCGGCATAGCGATGTCCCATTTTTTCAAGCTTCATGGAGGTTTGAATCAGCTTTTGGAACTGATCGGATTGAAAAGCTTCCAGAGGCAGTGGCTCGGTCATCCAACGTGGTCCCTGTTCTCCGTAGCAGTGATTATTATATGGAGAGAAATAGGTTTCGGTACGGTCCTATTCCTCGCCAGATTGGGTTCGATGCCGCCGGAAATATTAGAGGCGGCGCGGATCGACGGCGCTGGCTGGTGGCGCAGGCTGTGGTGCATCGTGGTACCGGAGCTGACCACGGTGATCGAGTTCTTCGTGATCATCAATATTATCGCCATGTTGAGCCAGATTTTTCCCTACGTCTTCGTCATGACCGGTGGGGGACCCGGATACAGCACTTGGGTATCGGAATTGTACATCTACAAACAGGCTTTTCAGTTCAACAAGATGGGCGCCTCTGCCGTGGTTGCAGTCGTGCTTCTGATTATCACGATTACCTTTATAGTCCTGTCCTTTCGGTTCAGAGAGAAACTGAGTGAACAGTATGAGTAGGCGAAAGAGAAAAGGGGATATTGGTGCCCTTCTTTTCCGTGGATTCACTCAGGGGATAAAGCAAGCCCTTCTGGTATTAATGGCTTTTTCGACGATCTACCCGGTGTACTATGTACTCGTCAACTCCTTTAAAACCCGAGTCGCCTATGCCCAGAGCCAGATATCCCTACCAAGGGAGGTCGTTCTCTACAATTTCGTGCAGGTGTTCAACGCACCGAATTTCCTGCGCTGGTTCGCCAACACCGTGTTGCTGGCTGCCGGGGCCGTGCTGGTCACCCTGGTTACGGGCAGTCTTGCCGCCTATGCTCTCGGCCGCATGAAGTTTGTAGGCCGACGATTGCTCCATAATTTCATCATATCTCTCATGGTTGTCCCACCGATCGTTATGATGATCCCACTGTTCGTGCTGATGTCTCGTTTTGGACTGGTAAACACCTACCCGGCGGTAATTATAATTTATGCGGGGATGCTCCTGCCTTTCAGTATCTATCTGCTGCGAAGTTTCTTCATTACCATCCCCCAGGCTATGCTGGATTCCGCCCGGGTTGACGGTTGCGGCAGCTTCGGCATTCTGCGGAGAATCTTGGTGCCCCTTTCCAAACCAGTGATGTTCGCACTTCTGGTTGTCTGCACGTTGTGGGTCTGGAACGAACTGCTGATTGCACTGATATTTATGCAGAGGGAGCATCTGCGAACCATCATGGTGGGTCTTACCCTTCTGAAGGGACGGTTCAGCGTCAACGTTCCCCTGCTGATGGCCGGCATGTCCACCGCAATCGTCCCCATGATTGTGCTTTACGTGTTCTGCCAGAAGTATCTGGTTCGCGGATTGGTAGCCGGTTCGTTGAAAGAATAGGACCGGGTTGCTTTTATGAAGAATTACCCCAGAGGATTGCTCTTGGAGACATTCGAGGAAATCTGCCGAAAAACCAGGTCAGAACATCGTCTCAGCCGAGTGGAAGCGGCCTGGCAGCTTGGAGAGCTGTACCCGAACGAAGATGAGCTCTTATCCCTTCTTCATCCTCTTCTGGCCGACGGGGATGGTGATGTCCGTGGCACAGCCGCCGAGGCCTTAGGCAAGATTGGCGCTTTTCAAAGTAATGCAATTCCCATCCTGGCGGAGATGCTGGAGGGAAAAGACGAAACTGATTTTAACGCCCGAGTCGCTTATGCTTTGGGAAGAGCGGGCCAGAAGGCATCTGCTGCTGTTCCGCGCTTGATCTCTTCAATATGGGACGTCGACTCCCACGCCTCGTGGGCTGCGGTCTGGGCATTGGGAGAAATCGCCGCTCCGGCGAAGCAGGTGGTTTCCCAGCTGATGCGGGTTGTTGCGCAGCGGGACGTCTCCCACCGCCTGGTTGCGGTCTGGGCTCTGCAGAGAATCGGGAGGGCGGCGCAGGCCGCTATACCGCTGGTAAAAGCGTGCCTGTCCGATTCGCACCCCATCCTACGCTTCCAGGCAGCTCGTACTCTGGGAGAGATTGAACCAACCTGGAAAGAAACGGATGGGCAGTCCCCGTTGTTCTCGGATCTCCCCCAAGACGGTTTTAATGCAGGAGCATCCGGAGACTCTGCGGCCAAAAGCAAAAATGAGAATGGAATGGATTTGGGAGTTCAGGCTATCGAGGATATCGGTGATCTGGGACCGAGCGGCTTCAAACAGATACCGGTTCTCGTTGGACTCCTGCATAACCAGGAGCCTGAAATTCAGGGAACCGCTGCGGAGGCTTTGGGTAAGATCGGGTATGGCTCTTCAGTTGCGGTATCGGAGCTCCTCGGCGTCCTCGGGCGGAAGGATTGCCCGGTTCGGGCTCGGGTTGCCTGGGCGTTGGGGTGGACCGGGAAAGGGGGGACAGAGGTTGCGGAGCAGCTGGCCCGATTTATGGAAGAAGTCCAGGGTGTAACTCACCCCGAAATAGAAGCGCGCTGGGCGGCCCTGTGGTCATTTGGGCAGGTTGCCGAAGAAGGAGAGAGCAAAGTTGATACACTTGTGTCTATGCTCTCTGATGTCGAGTCGGATCTGCGATTTCTGGCTGCCGAATGTCTGGGAAGTATCCCTGCCTGCGCCAAGCCGGTGCTTCCACATTTGTGGCAAGCAGCTCACGACCTGCACGCAACGGTTCGAAACCGAGCGCTTTGGGCTGTCTCGAAGATCGAAGGGCTCGGTTTAGAATAAACTCTAATCGGAGAATGAAGGAGGAATTATGAGAGTAGGGATACCGGCGATCGGTAAGATACTTACTGAGAACATCACGAAGGATTTTGCCAGTGCGATCTATTATCTGATCTATGATTCAGGGACGAATGAAATCGATTGCATTTTGAATTGCTGTAGGAACCGGGAGGATTTCGTTGGTGCACAGGCAGTCGCCGTCTTCCTCGACAAGGATGTGGATACCGTGATTTGCGGGAAGATCCATCCTCAGTGTATGAATCTACTGGCTTACCGGGGGGTGAAGGTGTACAGCGGTTTCCCGGGCACCGGGGAGGAGGCTTTGGCAAGACTGGCTGACGGTCGATTGAGCGAAACCAAGCGGTTGCAAGGAATAACCGGACAGGAAGCGCTGCAATCTTTCACATTTCTCAAGGGGACCTATACTTTCGAGGGAAAAAACATCCTCTACGACGACTGGGATTTCATCATGGAAGTGGATCACCCCATTAACGTACCGATGAATTGGGCGGCACCGGTTAGCTATGCAGACGGTGTCTACCATCTCCGGCTGGAGGTTCTTGACATGAAGCCAACTCCACGGCCCATCGCATTCGAGATTGTCTGGTTCAATTACCCGGAAAAGGAAGATCCAGAGAGGTTGCATCGCTGCAGTTTCGGCCACTACTGCTATTTTTCAAGTCCCGGAGTGTATGAGCACCTGGCCATGGTCAAAGATATGGAAGTAACCACCGAAACCAGCGATATCCGGGAATGGAACTGGTCTCGGGCCTGGGACTCTCCTTTCATCCTGATGAAGCCGTACGCTCAAAAGCCTTTCCCAATAGAAGTAGAGCTGACCGTTACTCTATACTCCGGGTCATAAAGAACGATAATTGGCTACGTTATCATTATTCTCTTGACAAATTGCAAATATATGATAGTATAATGGCAACGTTATCAAACTATAGGAGGTGTGGGATGGAAAGGAAAAAGTTGTTGGCTGGCATCGCGCTGGTTGTAGGGCTCTGTTTCCTAAGCGTACCGGTGTTCTCCGGCGGAGGCCAGGAAGCGGAAAAGATCGAAATTCGCTGTTATTGGTGGGGAGATGGTGAAGCCCCCGGTATGGCTGCCTGGATGAAAGAATCTACTGAGCTATATCAACAACAGAATCCCAACATAACTGTCGAAGCTCCGGAAATACCGATCGAAGATTTGTTCACAGTGTGGAAGGCAGAACTTGCTGCTGGAACTCCTCCGGATATTCAACTGTTCGGCAGGCAGCAGGGAATGGACGGTTCGGAAGCCGGGAATATCGTACCTGTCGATGAGTATTGGAGTGAAGAGGAATTAGCCCATATCTCTCCACCTGCACGACGAGAGCTCAGCTGGGACGGGCACACCTGGCTCGTTCCGCTTTACGGAGGTGCCTGGTTAACAGTCTTGAATCCTAAGATCTATCGAGAGGTCGGATTGAATCCCGACAGCCCGCCGCAGCAGTGGAACGACTTTGTAAGTGCACTGGAAAAACTGGACACGGGCGGCTTTACGCCCTTCTCCTGCGGATTCAAGGATGGCTATATGGGTGTCTGGTGGGCATGTTTGGTGGGGATTCAAAACCTCGACGATATGTCCGATCTACACGAAGCGGTGATGGGGATCCAGCACTTCACCGATCCCAAACATTCAAACTTTTGGTACAGGATCGAAGAGCTTATAAATAAGGGGCTGTTCAACGAAGACGCTGCATCGGTCGGTTTTGCCGAGGGAAACGATAAATACTTGAACGGAAAAGTCGGGATGGTGTTTGCCGTGCAATCCATGGTTAACGGGTATATCAAGGAATTGGGTGAAGATTCGGTCAGCGTCATGATCTCCCCAACTCCGCCGAATCCCGGGAAACTCGCGGGCCGTATGCCCTTCTACACCATGCCTTTGGGAATAGCCAAGCTGAGTAAGCATCCGGAAACAGCGGCGGATTTCTTGCGATATCTCCATTCCGAGGAACGAATAGCCGCTATGTACAAACAGAGCGGGGCCATACAGGCCAGCGACAAAGTAAGCCTGGACATAATGACCAGCGCCGACAAGCTTATGGCCAAGTGGGTCGTTGAGGTGCCGAACTACACGTACAACGAGCACTATGTCCCGCAGATCGAAAGCGAGGTTTGGGCATCGGCCCAGCTGTTATCGATCGGTGACATTTCCGCGGCCGAAGCAGCCCAGAGGTACGAAGATGCGGCTGTGAAGTGGCGAAGAGAGTTCCCGGAAGCTCTGGAGCGATTCAAGAGAATCGCCGCCGAGTGGAAGAAGGATGCGGACAAATACAAGTAGGTTATCTGTATTGGAAATCGCTTGATTAATATGAGCATTCCCTCCTCCGATAGAAAGGAGGAGGGAATCTCATTGTGCCCAAATTATCAATAATGAACAGGTTCGCATCAAATCCACTGCTGCGGGGAAGCAGATTTTCGCTTAAACCATTCACCTATCTTCTCCCGGCATTTCTGGTAATAGGATTCATCTATTTCTACCCGGTGGTGGAGGTATGCCGCTTCAGCCTGCTGGATTTTTTGAAAACTCCGAGGCAATTTGTCGGATTGCGCAATTATCGCCTCGTGTTCCAGGATGAACGGTTCTTCCAATCGTTATACCACAACATTCTATTGCTAATGAACGTTCCCGTCATGACCTTGATCGCTCTTGTACTTGCGGTGGTTATCAACGACCACGTACACGGTTGGAAGGTCTACAGAAGCCTGGTACTTACACCTTATGTGATCCCGATCGTGGCCATCGGATTCGCGATGTCGAATTTTTTCTCCCTGAACGGCGGTTTCAATCAGATCCTCACTCTTGTTGGGCTGGGTTTCATAAAGAAACAGTGGATCGTAGATCCGAGTTGGGCACTGCCGACAATATCAGCGGTCATTATCTGGCGGCAGACCGGATTCGGGGTCATCCTGTTTTTAGCTCGATTGAGCTCCATGTCTGAAGGGATCATCGAAGCGGCTCGAATCGACGGCGCCGGCTGGTGGAGAAGATTCGGGAAAATCATCATTCCGGAACTTGGCACGGTGATCGAGTTTTTCGTGACCTTGAACATCATCGTGATGTTGAGCCAGATTTTCGCCTTCATCTTCGTGATGACAAACGGTGGACCTGGGTACAAGACCTGGATCACCGAGTTCTACATCTACAAAGAGGCTTTCCACTACAACCGCATGGGCCATGCTACCGTAGCCGCGGTGATCCTGCTCATCATTACCATTATTTTCATCGTTATTTCCTACAGATTCCGGGAAAAATTGGCGGAGGAATACTGATGCTTGGTGTGAAGAGGGAGCGATGAGAATAAATATTAAATCAGCGGTCGGATATGGCGTGAAACAGTTACTCCTGCTATTCATGGCAGTGGTGACCTGTTATCCGATCTACTACATTTTCACAAACGCCTTGAAGAGCAGATCGGCCTATGCGGATAATCCCCTGTCCCTCCCTCCGTCACTGGTTTTTGCCAATTTCTCACAGATTTTCACTACACCGAACTTCTTAAGATGGTTCTACAACAGTCTTCTTCTCACCGCTACAACCGTGGTTATCTGCCTTTTCATCAGTGCTCTGGCCTCTTATGCTTTAAGCAAGATGTATTTTCCCGGAAAAAAGTTACTGATTAACTCATCAATAGCATTAATGGTCATCCCGACGATTGTAATGATTATCCCGCTGTTCGTGCTCATGGCGAGGGTTCGTTTGGTTAACACCTACCCATCAGCAATCATTGTCTACATCGGGATGTTTCTCCCCTTTTCCATGTATCTATTGCGAAGTTTCTTTGTAACCATTCCGCAGCCCCTGATTGACTCCGCCCTTATCGACGGGTGCGGAAGCTTCGGAATCTTCCTGCGTATCATGCTACCCTTGTCCAAACCCATCCTTCTTTCGATGTTCGTGGTTTGCTCCCTCTATGTCTGGAACGAGCTACTGGTCGCTCTTATCTTTCTGCAGCGGGAAAAACTGCGTACTCTGATGGTCGGCCTGGCTTTGTTCCACGGGAGGTTCAGTATCAATATTCCTCTCATCATGTCGGGGATGGCTGTGGCGACAGCGCCTATGCTCATTCTGTACATCTTCGCCCAGCGGTACCTCGTTCAGGGTTTGATTGCAGGATCCCTGGCCGGGCAATAATCTCACCCTGCGAAACGAAGGCGAACTATGCGGCTGAAAATAATTTCCTGTGCTGTGATGAGACGCGAGCTCCAATTTGCCGTATCCCGCTCGCCGAATTTGATAGATGTCGAGTTCATTGATCAGGGTCTTCACGAGTTTCCGAATAAGCTTCAGAGGACTCTTATAGAAGCTCTTGGTAGAATCGATTCCACGGATTACGACTTTGTTCTGCTCAACTATGGTTTGTGTGGAAAAGGAATCCTCGACCTCTTCCACCCAGGTCTGCCCACGGTGATGCACAATTGCTCCGACTGTATTCCGCTCCTTTTAGGCGACAAACAGCGGCATATTCAACTGGTTGCGGGTAGGCCCGGGATCTTCTGGTATTCATACGGATGGATTGAGGGATTCCCGCTGCCGGGAGGAAGCGACTATCTGGAGAAATACCGGAACTTCTATGGCCGCCCGATCGACGAGAGTTCGAGAGAGGTGGTTGAACAGGTTCTGATGGAAAATTATACGCATCTGGCCTGCATCTACTGGGAAGAGCTTGGTGAGCAGGTGGCCAGGAGAACTAAGCAGTACACTCGGGAGTGCCAAAGCAACCTAAGCAACCGCTTGAATCGAAACTTGAAATACGAAGAGCATTGCGGAAGTCCCGATCTCCTCGAACGTTTTGTGAACGGCGAGTGGGATAGTGATGATTTTCTGATGATCGAACCGGGCAAGAAGGTTGCTTTCGATCCTCTTTCCAACCGACTATACGCCCGGTAGGTTCGCTGTAAAAGTACTGCCGCGGTTTTACTCAAAAATTTCGGCCCTCGCGCGAAAGCAATGCGAATGCTTGACACCGATGAAAGCTGTACCGTAGCATTGGCTCTACTCCCCTTGGGGGCAGAGAAAGGAGGAACAGAACATGAAAAGACTGGGGATATTATTGGCCCTTTTGCTTATCATCGTGCCGTTGGGTATGGCGGATTTTCAGGACATCCTCGACAGGGTGGATCAGCTCCACGAGGCGGAGAAGTACGAACAGACCAAGAGCCTGATCGAATCGTCACTGGCTGAGGCCACAAGCGACGACCAGCAGGCCGAGCTTCACTGGCGGCTGGCCCGGGCCTGGCTGAACCTCGGTGATGAAGCGGAGGACAGCGGCACCCAGGGGGAGGCGCTTTTAGCTTACTTCGAGAGCGGGGAAGCGGAGGCGCAGAAGGCGATCGAGGCGGATCCGAACAACCACCTCGGTTACTACTGGAAGTCCGCAAATATCGGACGCTGGGGACAGGTTAAGGGCATTCTCAATTCCCTGTTCAAGGCAAAACCCATGCGGGACCTTCTCCAGCAGGCCGTGGCCGTGGAACCGGAACATGCCGATTCCTTCTACGTGCTGGGTCAGCTCTTCGAACAGGTTCCCGGTTTCCCCGTATCCTTCGGCGACAAGGACTACGCCGTATCCCTGGGCAGGAAGTCCATCGATCTGCATGAACAGCAGGTCAGGGCCGGGATAGAGCAGAAGATCAATTACGATTTCTACACGGAGATGGCCAAACATCTCTGGGAACGAAACTATACAGCCGGCAAACGTGCACGGGAGCAGGCCAGAAAGGAGAGCAAGTACCGGTCGATCTCCGATCCGATGGAGAAGAACTTCTATTACGAAGCGACCGTATCCCTGAAAGATATGTCCGACCGGGAGGAAGCCCTGGGGCTGATCAACTGGGTCATCCGGGAGCTGCAGGGTTTGTCCGGCCGCACCGACAGCCAGAACGACGACCTGCAGGAAGCCAGCGAAGTGCTCGAGTCCTGGCAGTAGTGGTGATTCCTATGTTACTTTCCCTGCAAGACGTTAATAGCGAAGTACAGTCCCGGAGGGTGGAAAGCTCCCGGGATTATGTGCTCAAGAAATACCTCAAGAAGCTTTACAAGCACACAAATCGGGCAACGATCCTCTATGCCTCCGCTTTCACGGAGAAGGAGTCAACAGGCAGGATCCTGCAGATAAACCGGCAGGACGCGAGCTGTTTCATGGCAGCCTCCTCGGGAATAGAGGGTCGTGAACTGGATCTGGTTGTGCACAGCCCCGGCGGCTCAGTGGAGGCGACAGAACAGATCGTGTTGTACCTGCGCCGCCGCTACGATCATATCCGAGTCATTGTACCGCTCTGCGCACTATCAACAGCTACACTTCTGTGCTGCGCGGCAGACCAGATCGTATTGGGCGAGCATTCGGCTTTGGGTCCGATCGACCCTGTCGTGAACTGGACCCATCAGGGCGGGGCCTATTCTGCGTCCGCCCAAAACATCATCAATGAGCATTCCATCGCCCAGCAGAATATCAACAACAAGAAGAACGATCCCGTTCTATGGGTTGAAAAGCTCAAATCCTATCCGCCTGGACTGCTGGCGACCTGTAAGACCCAAATACAGATCAGCCAAAGTCTGGCGAAAACCTGGCTGGAGAGCTACATGTTCAGAGGTGAGGAGAATGCGGCCCAGAGGGCGGAAGGCATTGCCGCCTGGCTAGCGGATAGTCGGCGTTTCCTCAGCAGCCTGCGGCCGATAGGGCAATCTCTGGCCGCATCTAAAGGACTTAAGGTCGATTTGCTCGATGATGATGAGGCACTTCTGGAAAACGTGATGGCGGTTTTTTACTCCGGAGTGGTTAAATTCCAAACCGAAGATTGCGTGAAGATTGTAGAAAACCACAACGGTAAAGGCTGTACGATCGGAGCCCGGCCGTAGACCGGCTCGACGTGGGGGAGCGAACGGTCTGACCTGGTGCTATGCCGCATTACAGTCGCTGACCGGAGTCCTGGCAATAGAATCGAACCAGCAGATCATCGACGACGGGAGGCGGCGTTATGTTTACGGGGTACCCTGGATAGTGGGAGCCCATGTTCTTTCCATACTGATAGCTTTTCTCGCCTATTCGATGCTCGATCTCGGCAAGACCTTCCAAAAAGTCGGGCTCGAGGCCATGAAGAGCAGTCGAGCAAGGGGAACGGTAGTATGGCTGGCCGCCTCGGCTGCGACTTCGACCTCCTCGTTTCTCATCCTCTACGCGGTCAGCCTCGGGAGTGTGCTGATCGTTGGGGCGATGGCAGGCACCGGCCTCGTCGCAGTAACGGTTCTGTCCGTGCTCATGATGAAGGAGAGGGTGGGACGCCGGGAAATTCTAGGCGTTGTCTGCGTCATGACCGCCCCATTCCTTCTAGCCAGCGTGTACCAGGAACCGCCCGCTACCCGGCTGGTTATCGAACATCTGTTCTACTTCCTGGGTTCCATCCTGCTTGCTTTCGTCGTTCTGATCCTCATCTTCCGCAGGAGAAAACCAATACGCGGCATCCTGCTGGCCGGGATTGCCGGTACTCTCGGGGGATTCGTGATCTTGTTTCAGAAGATATCTACCTCAGCCTTGGGTCGGGCCGCCGCGTTCTTTCACCTCGGCGATTCCCCTCCGGACACCGCCAGGCTGTCTGTAATTCCGGTGCTTCTTCCCCTGTTGCACGTCTTTGCCAATCCATATGCTGCGGCCTGGATCGCTTTGTCCCTGTTGTCTACACTCGTGTTGCAGCTTTCATACAGTTACGGCGAGGCGATTCGTTTGATTCCCTCATTTAACAGCGCTTACATTCTCATACCGATTCTGGGGGGAGTCCTGATCTTCCGGGAGCCCCTCCGTCCCCTCCAGTGGACCGGGGTTGCTCTGATTCTTTGCGGGGTTTCTGTGCTTACGTTTGGAAAGAGCAGTCATACGGAAACAGTATCTGGTGAGCCGGTCAGGCGGGAGAGTGACGTACAGGCGGGAGGTAAGATGCTATGAGGAGCGGGGATGTCCTGCAAGCTTCTGCGTCGTTGCTATGCTTGATGCACAGTTCCACGCAAATTCTCGGGCGGGAATCCGCGTGGGAATTCTTAGGGGAAATAGAAACGCTTGTGTGTTGGATTTACTGATGCCCTATTGGCGAGGGAGGTAGATCGTTAACTACATCTTTTGGCAGACCCCGGGAGAAACACAATCCTCGGAAATGTCATCGGACTGATCCTCATGACCAATTTCATCAAAGCGGCTTTCAGCACCAGCTTCGGCTGATCAGTACAACCACAGCGCGGATCATGATAATATAGTCGGTGTTAGGATTATCGGGTGGAGAAGTTGATTCAATTCATCACTTCAATTCCCTTGCCCCTTCGGATTCTTGGATTTACCCTGATAGCCGTTCTATCCCACTTCACGGTTTGAGGAATACGAAAGCTCGGCGAGTGGATCCTGAATATCGAGATCGGCATCCGATGGCCCTGACCGCCTTTGGGAAAGCCTGTGAGAAACTGGGGATTGAGATCATCACCGCCTATAGCCCTCAAGCCAAAGGACGGGTGGAACGCCGGCATGGGGTGTTTCAGGATCGGTTTGTGAAAGAGCTGCGGCTGCAGGGTATCAGCAGCATCGATGCAGCGAATGATGTGCTGGAGGGCGGGTTTGTGGAGGATCTGAATCCTCGGTTTACCGTCCCAGCGATCGATCCCCAGGACGCGCATGTGAAGATCCACAAGCGGGTGGACCTACGAAGAATCTTCTGCTTTGAAGAAACCCGCACGGTGAGCAACGACTGGGTGGTGCAATATAACAATCGAACCTTCCAGTTGCATCAGGATAAAAAGCTCGACATCCGTCCTAAAACGAAAGTAATCGTTGCCGGGTGGCTGGATGGGTCAATCCATATCCTGTACCAGAAAAAAGAGGTGCCTTATGAAGAGATCAACCCTCAAGTCCTGCAGAAGGTTCGGATGGGTAGACGATTAGCTGAGTATATTTCTATGAACACCTAGAGGGGGCATTTCTATTCTGGTTTGACAGCGCGTATTGGGTGAGCTTGAGTGAACTTGAATGACATTATTGAATACACAGTATTGCGAAGTACCGGCGGGAGGTACGATCGTGCATGATGAATCTGATATATATTCCTTACCGTCGTCTAGGCGATAAAACACAGAACAACTGCCGGTACCAACAGCCGCCAGTACCGAAACATCATGCTAGAGGATATCTTTTCTTCCTAATCCTGCAGCCCCTGTTGCTTTTTCGAAGCGCGGTCGTTTCAGTAGCACGTTTCTCTTCTTCATGCTGGCCAAGACCAGTCTCTGCATGGACCCGAGCGATTCCGAAAACGACAGTATGAAGGAAAGAAGCTCTACATAAGCGGAGATTTTTTTCGAACATTCGATATTCGTATCCGCCGGAAGATCCTCAATCCACTTGAGCGCTTCATATAAACTTTTACGGAGAGAACGTTCCAATCCGTTTTCGATGACCACAAGATACTCGCTTCTGTCCATTCTTTACCTCTATTTTCTGCTAAATTACCACTGAATAGTTACTCCCCCCTTACATGAACATTACAATTTCATAAGATAGCCTGGGCGGAATGACGAAGTGTGGAATTCTCCACTTCCAGGTAAACCTTAAACGGCATCGCCAAATAATACGGCTGAATCTCAAGACTTTTATCCAGGTACGAATTACAGTAAACACATGATTCTCTCGTTTGCTATCACCTTGTTGACAGCAAATAGTTTGTTATCTACTCTACGAAAAGGTCAGGCTACGAAGAGAGAGATTATTGAACGAAATCCCAGCGCAAAACTGGAAAGTATTGATTCATTCTTTAGTACGTTCTGCCGGAAAGTTGATGGAGGGAGTCAATGGTCGACAAGAAACGCCCGCAAACAAAACAAGCTCATTCGCAAGCTGAGGCGACGCTGGTCGCGGCCAAGAAATTGGCAGAAATGCCCTTGCCGGATCTGAAGAAGCGCTTGGGTTTTTCCACCGACGGTCTGGCGACCAACGATGCTGCCGGCAGATTGTCGGAATACGGATACAACGAACTTCCGGAAAAAAAGGTGAATCCTGTTCTCAAATTCCTCTCCTATTTCTGGGGTCCAATTCCCTGGATGATCGAGGTAGCTGCCGTTCTTTCGGCGATAGTCGGACACTGGGAAGACTTTGCCATCATCCTATCCTTACTCGTGGTAAACAGCGTGATCGGGTTTTGGGAAGAATTTCAGGCCGGAAACACAATCGCCGCTT
>CAZKCQ010000003.1:26987-35116 GCA_964551205.1 uncultured Spirochaetaceae bacterium | reverse complement strand
TCGCAGGATTCATGATCGGCGCCAAAGGGATTCACGGCATAGAGAATTCCGAGCGCCGGTTTGTATTGTGGCATGTGAGCTGGAATTTCCTGGCCTTTAGCGGTCATCACCAATTCCTCGGCTCCCTTTCCGAATATTTTAGCCGCCCGCTCGCTGCCCTCCGCCAGGGCGTCACCGATCCCCTGACGTTTGGCGATCTGTGTGATCAGGGCATTCACCGCATCTCCGTTTCCAAACGACAGCGGGATACCGTGGGTTTCCTTTTCACTGATTATCCCCTTCTCATAGCATTCCATCGCGAAGGCGATTGTGGCACCACAGGATATCGTGTCGAGCCCGTACATATTGCAGAGTTGATTGGATACCGCGGTGTTCTCCAGCGAGGACACACCGCAGTAGCTGCCTAAAGCCGCCACGGTTTCATACTCCGGCCCGCCGTACCGTGAATCTACCCGACCCGGCAGCTCCACTACCCGCTTGCACCTGACCCCGCATCCAAAGCAGGTATCCCGTTTCTTCAGGATCGTACGAGTCATGGTTGCGCCATCGAGGCTTTCCGCCCCCTGGGGGAAATAGCCGGTAGAGATGTTTCGTGCAGGTAGAAAACCGAGATCGTTGTAGATCTTCAATTCGCAACCGGTACCGTCGACATGGAACGCTGTTACCGCGGGATTGGCATCCAGCCTCTTTTTGAAATTGGCCGTCAGGGTCTTAAATAACTCGGGATCGATGGGCTTTTTGGCGTCGGTTCGTTTCACCACCACTGCTTTCAGATTCTTGGAACCCATGACGGCTCCCATCCCGGTACGCCCGTTGGCTCTGTTACACATATTCAGCACACAGGCAAACCTCACCATGTTTTCGCCGGCCGGTCCGATCTGGGCGATCTCTACGTCCTCCGTACCCAATTCTTCTCGGATGAGGTCCTCAGTTTCCCCGGTGGTCTTACCCCAGAGGCGACCGGCAGTACGAAGTTCTGCACGCTTTCCGTCGATGTACAGGTATACCGGCTCGGGCGCCTTTCCGGAAAAGATCAGTGCGTCCCACCCATTGCAGGCAAGGTCTTTGGGAAAATATCCTCCCCCCTGACTGTCTCCGATCGCCTGGGTTAGCGGACTCTTCGCAGCCACAACCATCCGGCTCTGCCCGCTGATCGGAAATCCGGTGAGAGGTGAGACGGCAAAAATCAGCATATTTTCCGCAGACAATGGGTCGACGCCGGTTTTCATTTCCTTTAACAGGAAATAACATGCCAGCGCCGATCCTCCCGGATACCTCCGGTATGCCTCTGCAGGAAGGGAATCCTTTTTCAAAGTTCCTTGGGTCAGATCGATCCGCAATATCCTTGCCTCGGGAAACATATGCCTTCTCCCCTGTCGCCTGAATCGTATAAGAGATTCTGGTCACGATTTTATCAAGAAATTCGAGTATGTCAAGGAGATTAGAGCAAAATGAAATATAAGGCAAAGTAATTGACAATAAAAATATTTTTTCTTTGTAATATTACGAAATTACATGTTACAATAGTCTAGGAGATATTTGATGAAGATAGACAACGTTGATATTCAGATCATACGCTGCCTTGAAGAAAACGGCCGGATTCCGAACAACGAGATTGCGAAAAGACTCTCCCTTTCAGAAGGAACCGTCCGTAACCGCATCCACAAACTGCTGAATTGCAACTTTCTTCGAATCAAAGGCCTCACCAACCCCAATATTCGCCAGGACAAATTACTCATTTTTATTCTGGTCAAGGTAACTCTGCACAAGGAGTGGGAGAAGATCGGCAAGAAGCTGGCAGAAATCCCGGAGGTAAAATCGGTATCCATGGTGACCGGGCGGTTTGATATCATTCTGGAAGTGTATCTAGCCCCGGACCAGATTATGCATTTCATAAGTGAACAGATCTCCGATATCAAGAATATCCTGTCCACGGAGAGCTTGATCGTTGTTAAATCCTACGAAAAGTGGATCTGAACTATGCGGCGGCTGAAAAAAACTCGATTTGCTATCGTAGGGGTCGGGTACGATAGTTCGGCATCCCTCGGCTGGCCCGGCGCTCGCTATGCTCCCGAAAGCATCAGAAAATCTCTGCGGTGGATCCTAAACCGGATCCAAGACAATAAAATTTTCGACGTCGACGGAAATCGACTAATCGACATGACGGAAATCGAAATCAAGGATTGGGGCGATCTGCCGCTAAGCCGCTACAATCATGAACAGACCCTTCGAGAGATAAAACAGGGTATCGACACTGTGCTCGCCGCCGGTTGGACGCCGATCATTCTAGGCGGAGATCACTCGGTCTCTTGGCCCGGGATTCAAGCTTTTCACGATCGAGTCGAGGGACCGATGGGAATTATTCAATTGGATGCGCACCTCGATCTGCTCGACGAGTCCGGGACTCAAGGCCGATATTCTGGAAGCAGTGAGATCCGCCGCGCCCTCGAGCTACCAAGAGTGGACGGGGAAAATGTCGTGCAAGTAGGGGTTAGAGGTTACAACTACCCGGAACACTTTACCTTCATTCACGATCACGGGATAACGATGCTTACTCCCGAAATCTTCCATACAGAGGGTATTGAGGAAACGGCTTGCCGAACCCTCGAAGTCGCCGGCAGACAGACCACCGGAGTCTACCTGACCGTGGATATCGACGTCCTGGACTCGGCCTATGCTCCGGGCTCCGGCGCCCATGAAACCGGAGGCATCAATTCCTTTCAGCTGCTTCATTTCATACGGCAAGTGGCGCCCTTCGTGGACGTGATGGACATCGTCGAGGTAAATCCCCTGACAGATCAGGGGGAAAGCACAGCTTCGGCAGCGGCGAGAATTGTATTCGATTTTATTGTTGCCGCGTCCCGGCCTGAAGGCTGAATTCCCTCTATCGAGTTTCCATCCTTGATCTATCTACTTAGACGCGAAATCTCACCATTTTCATAGCGGGCGCGAAACGCCGCCCCTTCGTGTGCCGGCTCAGCAAGGAGGGCATAGGCAGCGAGAATGCCGCTTGTGCATTTTGCCGGAGGAGGAGACCACTGTTCGAGTCTTCTACCAAGCTCCTGTTCCGAGACGCCGAGTTCCAGCCCGCGGTTAGGAATATCCACTTTGATGCGATCCCCGTCCTTCACCACGGCTATTGCTCCACCCGCAGCTGCCTCCGGCGATACATGTCCCACGATGGCCCCTCGATTAAATCCGGAGAATCTACCGTCGGTGATCAATCCCACCGAATTGTCCAGCCCGGTTTGATATAGAATATCCGTTGATAGCATGACTTCCTTCATTCCGGGAGCTCCTCTGGGACCCTCATATCGGATCACCATCACATCCCCGGGTTTGATTCGTCCGTCCTGGACGGCGCGCAGGCCCTCCTGGTCGCTTTCGAAAACCCGGGCGAGACCCTCAAAGACCCGCATTTCCGGCTTTACTGAAGTGGGCCTTACTATTGCTCCGTGCGGGGCAAGATTACCCCTCAAGACGGCCAGCCCTCCCTCCGAGTAGACCGGATCGTCCAGAGTGGCTATTACCTTCCGGTCCAGCACGCTGGCCGAGGCGATGCAATCCTCTAGGGTTAATCCGTCGACCGTGAAACAGGATAAGTCCAGGTGCTGTCTGATTTCAGCCAGAAGAGCCGGCACTCCCCCCGCGTTATGAAAATCGATCACGGAATATTTACCGTTGGGAACCACGGAAACCAGACAAGGGACAATCCGGCTGATTTCGTCGAACAGGTCCAGTTCCACCTCGATCCCCAGCTCTCTCGCTATGCTCAGGATGTGCAGCACCGCGTTCGTTGATCCCCCGATGGCCATATCCACGGCAATGGCGTTGCGGAAAGCGTTGGGACTTAGTATGCGCGCCGGCTTCAATCCTCTACGAACCAGTTCGACGATGGACCGGCCAACCCTCTGGGCCCAGGTGAACCGTTTGCTCGAAACCGCCGGAACGGTGGACGACCCTGAGAGGGACATACCGAAGGCCTCGCTGAGGATCTGCATGGTGTTGGCTGTCCCCATCAGCGGACAGGCTCCGTAGCCCGGGCAGGCATTGTCTTCCAAACGGCGAAGCTGCTGTTCGGGAAAGCTGGGGTCAACCACTGCCTCGCTGACGTCTGCACTGGTGATGTCCCTGCCTTCCAGCCTGCCCGCCATCATCGGCCCGCCCGTGAAGAGGATCGACGGGATGTCCAGGCGGGCAGCCGCCATCAACTGCCCTGGAATCAGATTGTCGCAGGAAGAAAGCAGCACCAGGCCGTCGAAAAGATGCTCCCTGGCAACAATCTCGATCGAGGCAGCCATGACATCCCGGATCACCAGCTCGTACTTGAGAGTTTCCAAACCGAGCGGGATGTTTCCGCAGGTAGCAAGTGCGCCGAATTCAAAGGGCACGCCTCCCGCCTGCCAGACCCCCGCTTTGACCCATTCGGCGACCTGTCGCAAGTGGGCGTGGGCAGGGGAAAGGTCGGTGGCCGGATTGACCAGCCCGATATGCGGCCGACTGCGCAGATCTTCATCCGAATAGCCCACCCCCTTGTACATGGCGCGGCGATGGGCCGCTTCCCGTCCATCAAAATTAGCGGATGACATATTCTTTCCTCCCTACCCGCTCGATCCGACTTCACACGGTCCGCTAGCCGGGCAAAACACGACGTGAACATCCAAAACGATTCCCGTAATCTTGCCGACCAGAGTCTGTGCAGTTCCTAAAAAGGGCATTGGCCTCGACCAGTTTCCTGACCCGGCCAATGCCCCAAATCGTCCTTGAGGGAACCGATATCCCCGATTGCTACTTAGATTTCTCGGCGTCCGCGACTTCCTTGATGATCGCGTTGAGAAGTTTTCTGGCCAGCTCGTGGTCATCAATCAGGTTCACGTAGTCCTCGCGAACGGACTCGCTGGCCTGCATAAACCGCTGTCGCTCCGCCTTGGTGATCTCGATAACCTTCAAGTCCGGCTTTTCGGCCTTCATCTTGGCCACGGCATCCGCATTGAACTCCTCCTGCCAGTTCTCCGCCCATTCGTACATGCCGTTTACAGTTTCGACGATCATGTTCTGAATGTCTTTAGGTAAAGAGTTGAAGAAATCCGGATTGACAATGGTAGCATTCAAAAACAAGCAGTGATGAGCAACGATGATATAGTCCTGAACCTGGAACAGCTTGTTGGCATAGATGTAGTAGTCCGGATTCTCCTGTCCGTCGATCATTCCCAGCTGAAGACCGCTGTACACCTCGGAGAAAGGCATGGGTGTGGGATTGGCTCCGTAGGCCCGGTACGAGGCCACGATAAGAGGCGAACGCATCGTGCGAAACTTCACTCCCTTGAAGTCCTCGACCTTCCGTATTTCCTTGTTGCACGACCAGCTCATCCATCCCTCGGACCAGTAGCCCAGCGCCTTGGCGTTCTTTCGGGCATAGGCATCGGTAATTCCTTGGAAGGCAACACTCTTCTTGTTGCTGATGACCTTTTTGTTGGCCTCCATGTCGTCTGAGAACAAAAAGTGCAGGAGCAGAAACTGCGCTTCCGGTACGATCGTGGCCGCGACTCCGGGGGAAGAGATCACAAACTCGATGGATCCCTCGGTGCAGGCTTCGAAGACATCGAGGTCACTACCGAGCGTTCCCAGGGGAAACACGTCGATCTTTATTTTACCTCCTGACTTTTCCGCCATGCGCCGGGCGAACTCCTTGGCGTACTCGTCCTGATACACCCCGGCCGGCTCCTCGTGGGCGAATTTCCACTCGTACATCCCGGTCTCTTTCGGCTCCGCACTCCCCCCCGCAAATACGCCGATCGGGAGAAGGAGCAGGATCGCCATGAACAGTATGATCGTTTTTCCTCTCATGTTGGTCCTCCGTTTCTCGAACAAAGAATTTTGTTTTTTCCCCCTGCCTCTATAGCCGACGGCTCAGGCATGGGATAATTTCATCTCGAAAAAAACGATTCACCTCCTTTCTAACTGGTTTGATACACGCCGGCGCAGGAACCGGACCGTTTCTTTGCCCTGCGGTTCGGTTCAGTAGCCGAACGCCAGATCCCGCAACAAAAGCGTAACCTCCGGAAAAAAGATTAGGAGCACCGCAACCGATACCAGGATGAGCACGTAAGGCCACGTTCTTCTTACCACGGTGAGGTACGGTTGATCGAATACAGCGATCGCGGTGAAAATGTCACATCCGAAGGGGGGCGTCGCCGTTCCGATGGCTACCTGGAGGGTTATAATCACCCCCAATAAAACCGGATCGATGCCGGCCTTCATGGCGATCGGGAAAAAAATGGGGGTTACTATCAATATCACCACTAAACCATCCACGAACATGCAACCCACGAAGAAGAAGATGCTCACCACGATCAAAATTTTCAGTTGGGACGGATCCACCCCCAACGCGGCGGCGCTGATCATCTGAGGTATTTTTGCGTAGGAAAGCATGACCGAGAACGCCCCACCGATCCCGACCAGGGCAAACACCACTGCGGTTACCAGTCCTGTAGACAGGGCGATCTCCGGCAGATCTTTGATCTTCACCGCCTTGTAGACAAACAGCTCCACGATCAAAGCGTACAGTACGGCGGTCGCCGCCGCTTCGGTGGGGCTAAAGATGCCGGTGTAAATGCCCCCGATGATGATGATCGGGAATCCAAAGGACCATAAGGCGTTTTTGGCGGTTTGCCACCGCTCGCGCCAGGTAACTTTAGGTTCCACCGGCAATTTATTTATTTTTGCGGCGAAGAAATTGTAGACCGAAAACAATAAGCAAACCACCAGACCGGGTCCTATTCCGGCTATGAACAGCTCCCCAACCGAAGTGCCCGTAACCACCGCATAGACGACCATCACCGAACTGGGGGGTATGAGAACTGCAATGTCGCTGGAGTTGATGATCAAACCTAGAATCCGGGATTCACCGTAACCCGCCTGCAGCATCTTTCTTCGCATCGGTTTGCCGATCGCGGCCACAGTAGCCTGGGTGGAACCGGAAATCGACCCGAACAAGGTGCAGGCCACCGCCGTGGTAATGGCCAGTCCGCCACTCACGTGGCCGATCATCGATTTCACGAAATCGACTAAACGGTCGCCGCTTTCTCCCCGCGTCATAATCTCGGCAGTGAAAATGAACATCGGGATACACAGAAGAACGTACGGTTCGATGCTGCCGATGAACTGCTGTATAAAAAAAATCGGTTTTACGAATCGAAGCTTTGTAAAAAGCAGATAAAATGAAGTAATGGTCAGGGGCATCATCATTGGAAAGCCGAGCAGGAGAAGAATCAGCAGTAGACCGAATATCATGATCAACATTAGATACCTCGAGCTCTTCAGCGATCAGAGCTAACCACCACCGATGTCTTTCTTCTCTGTAGAAATATAGACTTCCTCGGTTGTCAGATTGAAAATGAAGTTCTTCAGATACTCTATCCCGCCGAGGAATAGACCGATCACCACAAAGGCCACCAAAATCGCCCGTGGATATCTCAATGCCGGAGAAAGAACTTTCATCCGATATACCTTCTCAAAATAACCGACAGCAAAATAGGTCAGTATGAACAAAACCACCGAGGTAACCGCGTTGATGATCAGGATCATGATCTTCTTGATCTTCCCGGGCACGAGATCGAAAATCGCCGACATGCGGATATGTCTTCCCACCCGGGCGCCGTAGGCGATACCGATGAAGGTCATCGACACTATGAAAAAGCCGCTGACTTCTTCCGTGAAGGTAAAGCTGCGCTGGACCACGGTACGGGCAAAGACACCGGCGATGAGCATGATCGAGGACAGAATGATGGCCGCCATCAGGACGACCCTCTCCATCACGCGGACAACGCGGTCGATCGTTTTGAAGAATTCAACCATGACTCTAACTGCTTGGTTCAAAACCCGGTTCATCGACACATTTTAACGGATTATATTTTTTCGTAAAACTCAACCATATTATCACCATAAAAATTAAAATTCAACACCTTTTCTATGAATATTTGGCACCAACATCTGGATGTCGATCCAATACGAGGGGGAAAAGCCGATCGATTGATAGCCGCCGCCAAGGCGGAACGGTCGATTTTAGTCCTCAGCGTTACCACTGCTTTCCCATGCTGTATCATACACGGCGAGGAGATTCCGAAGGG
>CAZKCQ010000003.1:0-26887 GCA_964551205.1 uncultured Spirochaetaceae bacterium | reverse complement strand
TCGAGGGGATCCATACATTCAGGCTGAATCGGATCGATGATCGTAAACCCTATTTCTATGAGATCTGCCAGGACCGGCATAAGATTGCCATCACTATGAAAGAAAAAAAGCCTGACCCCCCACTTCTTTCCCTCCTCGACCAGCTTGGCTTCTCTCGACTTGAAGAATTTCCTCTAAACCGCCGGAGACATCATCAGATTGTCCTTCATAGCAATGTCCCCGTCCACGCTTATAATGTCCACACCCATCCGAGCATAAGCACGCACCTGCTCCAGCTTGAAGTGTAGCTGCTCAAATTCGACTCATCCTCCAGAGGATGAGATATATACCCGTAGTAGTTGCTTTGAGGGTGAAACCAGATCCTAACATCCCACTCGGTGCGGAAGGTGTCGTCTGAGCAGGGTATCATCGGGCCTTCCGGAGTTTCAACAGCTTCCGCCGTAAATTGGCCCGATTGCCCCATCTCGACAACACGGAAGTCTGTACCCAGACGATTCAGGACCTGCTCTTCTTCGTCGCAGTCGAAGTACTGCTTTAACTTTGCCCACACCTCCGGCCGAAACTCACCGTTGAGCGGAACTCGATCCGGTGATCTATGAGCCAGACAAGCTGCTACCCGCTCCCGTGAGTTCACCCTCCACCATCCCTACTCTATGGGCAGCTCGTTCAGAATCTTAACCAGCCTGGCCACGCGCTTGCCGAACTCATAGACCGTCTGCAATCCCTGTTTGTCCTGTTGTACCTCCCCTCTGTCGAGCCCGAAAGCGACATTCCAACCGGTGGAGCCGGGAACAATGCAGCCCATATAGTAGAACCAGTAGGCAATTTGTGCGATCGTGAAGTTATGCCCCTCCCGTTCACCCACCACGATTGGTCCTCCTATCTTGCCGTCGAAGGGTCTGTGGTTCCAGATGGCAATGTACCCCGATCGATCCATCAGCGCTTTCAAGTTGGATGTAGCCGATCCAAAATACACAGGGGAAGCCAGGATGATCGCCTGGGCTGCTTTCATTTTTTCGTAGATCGGCCAAAGATCATCGTCGATCGAGCAAATCTCCTTGCTGCGACAGGCTTCACAGGCGATGCAGGGTTCGATTCTTAGATTGGCCAGAGGAATGAGCTCGGTTGACAGGCCCTGCTCCTCCAGGGCTTTCAGGGCATGTCTGACTAGAGCTTCCGTGTTTCCATCAACCCTCGGGCTGCCAACGATCGCAATCGCCTTCATTCCTTTCCTCCTGAGTTTTACAGACCATTACTATCCTGAAAAACGTTAGAAAGTCAAATACGTGAATATCGAGACAAATCTCGACTTCGACAGTTTACAGACATTCCATTTTGGCTGACAATACAGCCGAGTTTGCGGCGGGAGAACAGTGGCACAAAAGAAATATCTGTCGATAATTCCGTATTTCGAGCTTTGCGGAGCAATGCTGCTGACTGCCTTTCATGTCGTACTCGGAAAAATCGTAATACGTATATTTCCCCTTTTTTTCGCTTCCGGATCCACCATGGGTCTGACCGCAATGATCTACTTCCTGATCCTTCTTGGAAAAGGAAAGGTTCGTTCAACCCTGTCTCGGCTGGCCGGGTGGGATATAGCGATCCTACTGCTGCAAGCCTTCACCGGACTTTTTCTGTTCCGTATTTTCATCCTCTTGGGAGTGAAATATGCAGGTGCCATAGAAGCCGGAATCATCCTGAGCACTACCCCTGCAGTGACTGGATTCATCTCCTTCGCCGCTATGGGTGAAAAGACACGGTGGAACAAGATTTTGGCAATCGCCCTGTCGGTTGCGGGAATTCTTGTAATCAATCTGTCTAAGAACGCTGATCTGACAATTCGGGGGTCCCGTAGCCTTCTCGGCTCCGTCGTACTGTTTGGTGCGGTAATCGGCGATTCCCTGTTTATCGTCTTCAGGAAAATGCTCTCCGGGCGGATTACGGCCATGGAAAACTCGAGCATTATCAGCACATTTTGTTTCTTGATGTTTGTTCCCTTCATAGCAGCCGACCTTGGCAGACTCGAATTGGCCGATCTGATCTTTCGAGATTGGCTGATTCTGATCCTCTATGGATGTGTAGGTCCGGTATTGGCCTTCGTTCTCTGGTTTTCGGGAATCAACCGGGTCACTACAAGCGTCGCAGGGGTGTTCACAAGTTTCTTGCCCTTATTTACAGTCCTGCTCGCGTTGATTATTCTCCATGAGCGGATGTTCTGGGTCCAGCTTGTAGGCATGGTCATCATTGTTGCAAGTATATTACTATCGGTACAAAGACCCCGAACGAGGGAGCGAGGTTCAAGGGTCCAGAAAAGATTGTAGGGAGGATGAAAAGGATGAGAATTTCGCCGGTCGGCTGGAGAGCGCGAATCGGAATCATCTATCCTGCTTCGGGACTTGCGGATATGGAATACTTCGATCTTTGTCCGCCTGGAGTGTCCGTTCACATCACCCGGACGAGCGTCCCGCGGGAGGGCAGCGTGACTCTCGAAGATATGACCGAACTGGCTGAGGGAAAACAGCTACAGCAGTTGGCCCGGGATCTGGCTACGGTGAAACCAAACGCCGTGGCCTGGATGTGCACGTCCGGCAGCTTCAGCAAAGGGCCTCTTTGGGATGAGCAGATGTGCAGGATGCTTTCGGAGTATGCCTGTTGTCCGGCCACCTCCACCTCCGCCTCAGTAGTCGAAGCCTTGCGAGCCCTTTCGATTCGCAAAGTGGCTGTCGGCACACCCTATGAATCTCGCTTGGATGAAAAGCTCAAGCAGTACCTGGCGCATTACGGTTTGGAGGTCGTGGGGTGTGTCGGGCTTGAACTGACCAGGGACTGGGATATCGGGACCTTGGATGCCCTGGCTCTGAATGATCTGGTGCGCGGGGTGGACTCGGAAGCAGCAGAGGCGATTTTCATCAGTGATACGGGCATAGTACTCAGCCCGCTTGCCGGATTGCTGGAGGCGGATCTGGGAAAACCGGTATTCAGTGCCAACATGGCTACGATGTGGCACAGTCTCAGGTTGGCCGGTGTAAAGGAATCCCTTCCGGGTTTCGGTCGCCTGTTCGCGGTCAACCGGTTGCCGCAGGACTAAGCTTGTCGCTGCATTTCCATTTCGATAGTATGCTGTTATGATCACGACGGTCGGTAACACACAGGCGACGGAGATCTGTCCGGGAGTGACGGAGCGGGTCATCCTGGAGCCTGTTCACAGCGCTTACAAGATGCTTCGATTCTCCCTTCTATCTCTGGCAGCGGAGGCGGAGATGGAAATCGCCTCCGGAAAAGAGGAGCGCATCTACTTCATCTTGGACGGTAGGGGAACGCTTGCCGTGCAGTGGTTACGGGGAAACTGGCGGTATCCCGTGCGTTGTGACATGGCTGCCAGGGTCCCTTTCATGGCCCATCGCATCCGGAACTGTGGGGACGCGATGTTGAGATGTCTCTCCATAGCCTGCAGGCACGAGGCGGCAGTCGACGATCGTTTCCTTTTTGTTGATCTCATCGATATGCGCCAGCAACATCCGGTGACCTCGGTATACGGGACGGAAAGAGCGATCTTCCCCCCCGATGCTCTGCAGAACAGTGGCTCCAAACTCAACCTTTGCGTCTACGACACCCTGTTCCCGGGCGGGAGCACGGATTTTCATGTTCCGACCGATCACTGTGAGGAAACCATGTATGTTGTCCGGGGCTCCGCAGCTATGACTATAGGCACGGAGAAGGGTATCGTCCATCCGGGCGACACGGGACATGTGATGCCCGGGACACTCCACCGGGAAGAAAATACGGGGAACGAGCCGTTCGAATATTTTGTCGTCGAAACCCACAACAGCTCTCCACCCAGGTCGCCCTGACCTGGAGGCGGCCGGCGAATCTACTTGACAAAAAGGTGACGGGGGAAACTGTAGAAGGATTCGCAACCTTTTTCCGTGATTCGGATAGCCTCGCTCACTTCGAATCCGCTGTCCTCCTGCCAAATCCCCGGAATCACGTGGAAGGTCATGTTCGGAGCCAAGATTGTTTTGTCTCCGGGTCTCATGCTGGCTGTATGTTCTCCCCAATCGGGCGGATAGTTCACACCAAAAGAATAGGCCAGACGGGATTCTTTGACGATTTTCGAGCCGGAGACGGCCTGCCGCCATCGCTGTTCGGCTTGCTCGCAGGTAACCCCCGGTTTGATGAACTGCAGTGTTTTTTCCAATCCCCCCACAACCACTTTCGACATTTCCTGTAGCAAAGCAGGGGGGGGTCCCAGATAAAGGGTCCGTGCTATTGGAGCGTGATAGTGACGGTAAACCCCGGCGAGCTCCAGGATAACCGCTTCATTCTCGCGGTAGACCCTCTCCGACCAGGTCAGATGAGGGCTGTTCGTGCGTTCCCCTGCCATCATCAACGGCACGATTGCCGGATAGTCACCGGCATGATCCCCGATGCCGGAGTATTGAGCCTGGGCTATTTTACCCGCAACATCGCATTCTCTGACTCCGACTTCGATTTCCTCGATGGCGACGTTCATCACCTTTTCGGCTATCCTTCCGGCTCGGTGCATGAAATCGATTTCACGTTCCGATTTAATCTGGCGCACAAGCGCTACAAGCAGGTCAGCGTCAACCAGCCGCGCCCGCGGCAGCGAGCGTTGCAGCTCTGCGAAACAGCGGTGCGTGAAATAGTACTGATCCGATTCCACTCCGACCGTCTTTCGCTCCCAGCCCTTTTCGCTGATGATTCCCGCCGCAAACTGCATCGGATGCTTGACCTGAGATTGGACATAATCGTCGCTGTAGGCACGGATGTTTTCCGGTTCAAGCCAAGTGGTCAACCTCGCGCCGTTGGCATCCATTCCCCGACCAAACCATATCGGATCGGCCTGGTCTACCGACACCAATACACCCTGATGTACATAGAAAGACCAACCGTCGTATCCTGTCAAATAATTCATGTTCGCGGGATTGGTCACCAATAAAACATCGATATCCCGTTCACCCATCAGTCTCTTGGTCTTGGTGATTCGCTCTCTGTACTCCGAAAGTTCAAACACGGCCATGCGCCTTCCTCCTGTTCTTTATTTATCCATCCTCTTTTTCGCCGAAGTAGCGTTCGGCGATCCGTACAAACAGCTCGAGTCCAATCTCCAGAGATTCCTCGTCTAAGGTGAACCGCGGGTTGTGATGGGGCGGGCAGGGATCCGCGGCCGGATCGCATGCACCTACATAGCAAAAGACGCTGGGCACCCTCCGGCTGAACTCGGCAAAATCTTCTGCTGCCATGGACGAGTAGCGGATCACCCTATCTGCATCGCCCAAGAGCTCCGTGGCTGCAGATCTGCCGATGCGGGTCATGGCCGGATCGTTCAGCACTGCCCGATTTTCCAAATTTATCTGCAGATCATAGTCTGCCCGATGGGCTGCGCAAATGCCTTCGACGATCCGCTCAAATCGCTGCTCCGGGCTCTCCCCCGCCACTTTGGTTTCCGGACATCGATAGCGGATCGAACCTTCCAGTTTGACGCTCTCCGGGACGATGTTGGACTTGGTCCCCCCTTCAACCTTTCCAAACATGATTATCGTGGGCCTATCCACACCGGTCTCGCGAGTCTGTATTGTCTGGACGGTCTGGATGATGTTGGCTGCGGCAATTATCGGGTCTACGGTGGTTTCGGGGGATCCGGTATGGCCGCCCTTGCCCAGTACGGTCAAGCGGAATACGGCCAACGTCCCGGTCACAGCCCCCGCATCCAATCCGATTACACCGGTGGGCAGGGGGGTCCATAGATGAATCGCCGCTGCCGCATCCACGGCCGGTTTCTCGAGCACTCCTTCGGCGATCATCGGCTCGGCGCCGGAGACTTCCTCGTTGGGCTGAAACACGAACTTGACATTTCCGTGCAGGGTCTGTCTCCGCCCGGAGAGTATCCTGGAGGCGGCCAGCAATATGGCCGTGTGACCGTCATGCCCGCAGGCATGCATCACTCCATCGTGAATCGAGCGAAAAGGAAGTTCGGATTCTTCCTGGATCGGAAGGGCATCCATATCGGCACGAAGCAGCAAAGTAGGCCCGGAAGCATCACCTTTGAGCAACCCTACCACGCCGGTTCTGGCAATCCGAGTGACCTCTAATCCGAGCTGCTTCAGATATTGCTCTACGATTCCTGAAGTCCTTGTCTCTTGAAAACCCAGCTCCGGATGGCGGTGTAAATCCCGTCGCAGTTTCCTCACTTCCTCCCGCAACCTTTTGACTTCTGCTTTTACCCAGTCAGTCTTCATCGTTTCGAAGCTCGGGTAGTGGATATGCCCATCCCGGTTTTCCTTCAACGGGAGTGCAGGATATGGGTACCCGTTTCCCCCTCCAGGGCGGACAAGGCCTTATCGAGGGAGGTGATGATTGCCCGTTTCCCGCTCCAACGCACGAATCGTATCGCCGCCTGCACCTTGGGACCCATGGAACCCATCAAGAAATGTCCTGCGTTCAAAAACTTCTCGGCCTCCTCTACGGTTATTTCGCCCAAAGCCCTCTGCCCGGGGTTACCGTATTCAAGATAGGCTTTTTCCACATCGGTAAGGATGAGAAATTCATCCGCATTGACCGCTTGGGCGAGCTTGAAGCCAGCCCGATCCTTGTCGATAACGGCTTCCACGCCCGAATAATCGTGGTCACCGTTTCTCATCACCGGTATGCCGCCGCCGCCGGAGGCCACAACGATTACGCCGCTCTTCACCAGGTCTTTGATCGCTTCCTTTTCCACGATATCGATAGGTTCCGGGGACGGAACCACCCGCCTCCAGCCTCTTTCCGCTCCCGGTTTCACCTCTTTTACGATATAGCTCTTGTTTTTCTGCAGGCTCAGCGCTTCCTCACGGGTATAAAACGGTCCGACAGGCTTGGTGGGATCCAGAAAATCCGGATCCTCGTGGCTCACCTCAACCTGGGTAACCATTGTACAAACCGGAATCGTATTGCCCAGCTCCCTGAGCCGATGGGAGATGCGGTTCTGAAGCATCCAGCCGATTTGACCCTGAGTCATCGCACCGCAGACCGCCAACGATTGGCCAGGAACAAGATCCTTCACCTCTTCCTGCTGTATCAGCAGGGCCCCGGCCTGAGGCCCGTTCCCATGGGTAATCACTACATGATATTCCGACTGGACGATTTGAGCAATCTGCCGTGCCGTCCTGTCTACATTCCTGAACTGTTCTTCGGTGGTTCCTTCTTCATTGGCCTGCTTGATTGCATTTCCGCCCAGAGCGATCACCAGCAGTTTCATTGTCCATCCTCCAATTCACGCATCGTTCTGAAAGTACGCCCGTGCCCTGCTTCACCTATCACCGTTGCGGCGCGTTCACAGGAGAACTTTCAGCTCCTGTATTGAGGCCTAAAGAGCGCCCTATAATTTCTTCGATCAAATAGACGGGCAGCTTATGATTATATCTGGCCAGCGCCTTGGAGATCGTGTCCTGGCAGGTGGGACAGCATGTCACCACGGCTTCAGCCTTGGTAGCTGCTATGTTTGCAGCTTTTTTCGCAGACAGCGTCTCCGCCAGATGACGGTTCGCCGACACGGTCATCCCGCCGCAGCAGCGGTCCGCCTGCTCCATCTCGACTAATTTGACCCCCGGAATGGATTCAAGCAGCCGACGGGGAAGGTCGACGATATGCTGTCCTCGGGTGAGATGACAGGGGTCATGATAGGTAACGGTAAGCTCTACGGATTGGAGCTCATTTTTCACCAACCGTCCTTCTAACAACTCCACAGCCTGTGCCGCTCTGAAGGGTAGCGGCTTTCCCTCTACGTGCGCGTAAGCCTGCGGATAGTCCTGTTTGAGAACCATGGCGCAACCGGGACAGGGAGTCACGACGAAATCAATCTGCTCTGCAGCAAAGGCCTTGGCATTTGCCAGCATCTGCGTTTCAAACCACCGTGTCTGGCCGGTCCACAGAAGTGGACCGCCGCAGCATTCCTGGTCCCGCGGAATTACAACCCGGTATCCCAGTTTCTCGAGCAGGGATACCAACAGCGCCGCATATTCCTGCATGCGAGCGTCGATGCGGCAACCAAGAAACAACCCCACACTCTGGACAGAGGTCTCGGAATCGGCGGTGCTTGACGCCAGTTCAGTAAATGATTGCCCCTTAGGCGAAAACAACTTGCCACTCTGACTGAGAGCCTGAGCGAATTGCGCTTGAATCGGAGGCAATCCTCTGCCTTTGCCGGCATTTTCGGCACGCAGCACCTGGATGGCTTCTTTGAATACGTCGATACTTTTGGGGCATACCTCCGAACAGCTTTTGCAGGTCGTGCAGTTGTGAAGACCGCTGTGCATGGCCAGTGCCCCCCGGTCCGAGCTATCCGCGGGATGAGCATCCCATTTAGACAGTATGGTAAAAATCGCCGGCCCGGCAAAATCAAAAGCAGCCGTTTCGAATACCGGGCATGCAGACATGCATGCCAGACACTCAAGACAAGTGGAGAGCCGCTTGTACCTGGTAGGATTCGCTGGTTTTTCGGTCTGATCGAGGTACCGATCCGCTCCGCGGTCCATGAAAGGTCGTATGCTTTGGAGCTTGTCCTCATAGGGAGTTCTGTCCACAATCAGATCTTTGATGACCGGCAGTCCCGCAATCGGCTCTATGGTCAGATCCTCGTTATCCACTATTGTCTGGCAGGCCAGTACAGGCAAACCGTTGACCCTGACCGCGCAGGCACCACACTTCCCCAAGCCGCAGGACCATCTGAAAGACAGCTCCGGGTCATGGTTTCGGTAGATTTCCTTGAGGAGTTCCAGAACTGTTATTCTAGGCCCTTGCTGCAGGCTGAATTGTCTGTATTCGGGTTCAACATCTGCCGTCGGATCAAACCGAAATAACCGGACCGTAAAGTACTTTCCGTTCATCTGTGATCACCCTCTACAGCAATGGGGAAACAAGGCACCCTCGAAACACTCACACCCGAGTCTTTCAGGACAACCTCCGCGCTCACCAAGCCCTTGTCGTCATCGAGCCGGGAGAAATCTTCTCGAAAATGGGCACCCCGGCTCTCCTCTCGCGATAGAGCGCATTTCGCCATGGCTTGCGCGTATAAAAGCATATTCTCGAGCTCGAGAAAATCCACCAGCTGCAGATTGTGACGGAAGTGGCCCGGACTGACTCCCGTTTCCTCTTTCAGCAGATGCTCCAGTTGAAAAAACTCCTGCTCAGCCCCTCCAAGGCCGGTCTGGTTGCGGATAATTCCCACCTGCCGGTCCATCACCGCCCACAGCTGTTGACGTATGTCATGGGGTCGCCGACTCTTCTTGCCCCGCTTCACCAGTCCCTGAAGACGAGCCCTCTCGGCCCGTACCTGATCCGGATTACGCTGCAATCGATCTATTCCCAGCGCAAACTCTCCGGCCGCCCGGCCGGCGCGAGAGCCGAAGACCACGGTATCGAGCAGACTGTTGTTCCCCAAACGGTTGGCACCGTGGATTCCGCCTGCCGCCTCACCGGCTGCGTACAAGCCCGGAACGTTCGTTTCCCCCCGTTCGGTAATCTTGATTCCTCCCATGGCATAATGTGCCGCCGGCGCCACCTCGATTCGTTCGCGTCTCAAATCGATGCCGTGCCGTCGGGTAATGCGGAGGGCATCCGCGTATGTTTCATAGACGCTTTCCTCAAGCCCGGAGACATCGAGGAACAGACCCCCCCGTTCGCTACCATTGCCGCAACGGATCTCCGAAAACATGCCCTGGGAAAGCAAATCCCGGGTAGCGGCTTCCATCTCCCGGGGAGCATACTTGCCCATGAACCGTTCACCCTTTCGGTTGAATAGCTTTCCGAACTGAGAGATACCGAGCACGAAACCCCGCAAGGTCTGCGGATGGATTACCGTTACCGGATAGAACTGGTAGAACTCCAGATCCCTGGCTATCGCCCCTGCTTTGAGTGCCAGGGACAATCCGCCGGTGGCTTGAGCAGGATTAGTGGTAAGGGGAAAAAGCTGCCCCGCCCCACCGCTGGCGATAATGACTGACCTGGCCGAAATGACTGCGATCGAGCCCTGTTTGTGATCCAATCCGACCGCGCCGACAGCCTCCTCGCCCGCTTTTACGACTTCCGTAATCAACAGATCCTCGGCTCGCGTTACCCCGAGCCTGCGGGTTTCCGCCATCAGAGCATCAACAATTATCTTCCCTGTGATGTCGGAATGAAAAAGACTTCTGGGAAAGCTGTGACCGTTCATCGGATCCACAGCATAGCGGCCCGCTGAATCCCTATCGAAGACAACACCGATACCCTCCAGATTCGATATTGCTGAGAACGACTCTTCTGCCAGGACGCGTACCAGGCGGGGATCATTTAACCGCTGCCCCGAGCTGATCGTATCTTTGAAGTGGACCTCCGGACCATCTCCCGGCACCAACCCGGGCACGCAGGCAGCGATTTGTTCAGCGGAAACCGAACATCCGCTCTTGCCGGCCAGACCTTTGTCGACCAAGAGCACACGAACCCCGCAGCGAGCCGCCTCGAGGGCGGCAGCAAGACCCGCACAGCCCGTACCGATTACCAGGACATCGGTCGTGAGATTGGTCGAATTTTCGAGCTCTAACATTGAATCCGAAATGATCCTACATATGGCCTGTGAATCGCTTTTTCACCATCGCCGAGTGGACGTAGTTGATCATCGTCACAAAATCAAAGACCGGCAACTGCACCGCTTCCTGAACTGCCGCTCCGTAAGGCGGTAGAAGACTGCATTCCAGCAGGATCATCTTGACATCAGCATCCCGTCTTACCAGCTCCAGCGCTACGGAAACGACCTCCTGTTCGACCTTCTCCGAATCCAGATATCCTACCTCGTCGATCGCGGCACCCGCGAAATTCGATTTTTCCTCGAGCCCCAGGATTGCGAGATTGCCCGTATCGATAATACCGATGCGGTTGAAAACATCCTGGTCCAGAGATGGTGCGTTAGCCGTGACAATCCCGATCTTGTCGGTCTTGCGGATCATCAGGCTCATAAAAGGAATCTGCAGAAGACTGGACAGGAACATCGGCACCTGCAGCGCTTCGGTGAGCTGATCCTGGTAGATCGCCATAAAACCGCAGTCTCCCGTGATAGCCCTGACCCCCTCCCGAATCAACTGCTTTCCCGCCTCGATCATGCTGTCCAGCAGGCTGAGATCGTGCTTGAAGATACGCTCGACGGTCAATCCCTCCACTCGCTGGAAGCGAACCGGGAAATCATACGTCGTGGCGTTGGCGACATCTCCCGGTATGAACGGCGCGTAGTTTTCCAAAAGCAAAATGCCGATCGGCTCTCCGTAGCTGACCTGCCCCTTTTTTACCTTGTACTTCATAGACGGCCTCCTTCCAATAAAGTCGTTGTTCCTGACGAACGACAAGGGGTCTCAAAATCCTATCCCGAGATTCACGATATTCTGCGGCTTTTCACCCCGGGCTAGGGCGTCGATATTCCTCAGCCCGTCCTCGATGAAGCTGTGGGATACACCCCGTATAAAGGTCGCTCGATCGCTTGTCCCAATTACGTTGGGCAGTCTGTTGACACCAAGGCGGGAGGGAAGACTGTAATGAAAGCCGAAATCGAACCAGGACTCACTCTCGTTACGACTGCCCTGGGCTACGGAATACGAGTAGAACCACCAGACATCACTGGCAAACCCCTTGATCCAGCTCTCGGTGAGGGCTTTATGAAGGGCCTGCTCGTTCACCAGATGACCTCGGGCCATGTTGATGAGGTAGGCATCCCGCTTCATCATTTTCAATTGATCTTCCCCGATGAGGTTCACGGTCTCTCTAGTCAAAGGAACGGTCAAGAGCACGAAATCAGACTCCTTCAATACCTTGGGAAGCTGCCCCGGAGGTCCGACATAGTCGAGGCCCAGACCCTTAACCCATTCACTGTCTGGATTTCGGTCGATGCCGATGATCCGCATGGAAAACGCCTTTGCCCTTTTGGCAACCTCCCCACCGATATGGCCGATCCCGACTATTCCCAGCGTGCTGTCGCACAGCATGTAGCTCTTGTTCTCTTCGGAAACCGGATACCATTCATTGCGGGAAACCGCTTCATTTACTGGTATCAACTGCTTGGCCAGGGCCAGAATAAAACACATCGCGTGTTCGGCAACCGAAAGGTTGTTGCCGTGGATGTTCCCCATGAGGATGCCGCGGCCAGCCAGATAATCCAGGCGGAAACCCAATACGGTATCTCCCGGGTAGGCAGTTGCCACGCCGGCGTGCAGGATCTGCACCATCTTCAGCTTCGGCGCATTCTCAATCATTTCCTGGGGAATGTAGGCACCCATTATGGCATCCGCATCCCTGGCTGCCTCGATCAGATCTTCCAAGGCCGGGCTTTTCGGACTGCCAATCCGACAGTGCGGTGAGACATACGCCTGATAATCCTTCAACTGCTGTTTGTCCGCCGGCCAAGTAAGGGCAATTAGAAACTCTTTCGCCATTTCCGCATTCCTCCTCCTACAATGAACAGGCTCTCTGACAATCCCGTATGTCGGTTCATTCGAGATTATCTATTCTGCATCATTCGTAGTTTTTCATCAAGATTAGTGCATGAACAGTTAAATGTCAATCTTTAAAATGCATATATCTTTAATTGATTAAATTTCCGGGATGACCTAAAATGGTCGTGAGGATAACGACCTCTGAGATTAAAAACAGGGTGATTTGCGAGGAAACCGGATGACGAACATACTGGGAATCTCAGGAAGTGTAAGAAAACGGGGCAACACCGAGTTCATGATCAACCTGGCTCTGGAGGCCGCAGAGCAGATAGAGGGCGTGAAGACGAAGCTGATAAAACTGCGGGAACTTAAGATCGAACCGTGTACCGCCTGTCTAAGGTGCTCCGACCAGCCGGAAGGGGAGTACCCATGTCCGTATTACAAGGACAACGACGACATGCCGTATACGGATTTAATTGATGCCGACGGCATTCTACTGGCCACACCGGTATATTTCGGCACGGTGAGCTCGCTTTTAAAAACCTACATGGACAGAACGGAACCGTTCTTCAGGAGGACCAAGCGCGCGTGGCTGAAGGCGGGACTGCGCTATAAGGTAGGAGGTGCCCTTGTCGTGGGGCACAGCCGCCAAGGAGGTCAGGAGTACACCATCATGACCATCCACAACTATTTCCTGATTCTGGAGATGATAGTCGTCGGAGCCATGAGCGGAGAGATGATTTTCCCGGGTCCCTCCTTTGGGGCTGCCGGCGTGCAGTATCCCCGCGACGACAGCGATAAACTCGCTGTAGAAGACGATGAAATAGCGATTGCATCGTCGAAAAGAATCGGCGTTACAGTGGCCAAAGTCGCAAAAATGATAAAACAGGCCAAATCCAGTATGACCAACGAACTCGCCCTGTAATATCCATTTGTTGGGAGTCCCTGGAAGGTGTGGAGAGTGGATATTTCGGCCTCGGGGTCAGCCAGGCTGTTTACCCGGCACTCGAGCCGATCGCTGTGCTCGTACGCTGCCGATCAGAGTCTCAGCCACCTTCACAGCGCTGATACAATCCGGCGCGAAACCGTCCGCCCCGTATTCTTCGGCCAGTGAATCTGTGACCGGCGCTCCGCCGATCATAACTGCGGTGCCCGGAGCCTCTCGCTTGACAAGCTCCGTCAATTTCTTCAAGCCGGGGACTGTGGACGTTATCATAGCCGAGGCTGCTACTATCTCAGCATTCGTTCTACTCTTTTCTTCGATGAATTTTGCGCAAGGCACGTCGATACCGAGATCATGAACCTCTATCCCCGCCAGTTCGAAAATCAACTTCACAAGATTTTTACCGATTTCGTGAATATCTTCCTGTATCGTTCCCAGAACAACCGTGCCTTTGTTTTTTGTTCCCGTATGCTTCATTTTGGGTTTCACGATATCTACACTCGCCCTGAATATTTCCGCGCACAGAAGGAGCTCGGGAAGATAATACCGGTATTTCTCAAACTCCTCACCTACGGCAACCATACCGGGTGTCAAACCTTTGTTGATAATGTCCGTAGGATCGTATCCTTCTGCCAGGGCTTTGCGCACGAGCTCATATACGTCGTTCTCTTGTAAGTTGAATAAAACCTGCTTCATCGTGTCGAGTGTGTTTTCTTTGATCGACATAGTATTCCTCCATTTACTGATTAGGATGGTTCTATCCCTACCTCCCATACCTATGCTGATATACCGCAAAGCAAAAACTCTTTGCTGCAATTCCTCTAGCGGTATCGGCCGTACTCTTCGGCTGAATCCACAAGAGCTTTGTAATTAAGCATTGATGCATTCCCCGGGAATTCGCACCCCGGAGCCAAAATATAACCCCCTCCAGGTCCCAGTTCCTCGATGTTATTTTTGCATTCCCTCTTCAATTCCTTGGGCGTCATCCTTGCTGCTTCAGAAGGTACCAAATGCCCCATAATGCAAATCCGGTTTCCATACTTATTCTTAAACTCGCTCCAGTTTGTACAGCCTGTCGGCAAATAGCATAGTTGAAAACAGTCAAATTCCCCTATGGTAAAAGTCGCATCGACGTAGGGAGTCGGCCCGCAACTGTGAATAACAATCCTGGTGCCGGTTGCCTTAACAGCTTTGTGCCAACGCGCCAGTCCATCCTTCTCTATTTTGAGGAAGAGTTCCTCACTCAACATTCTTCGATTTCCATAATCGTGGCACAACAGCATATATTTGACCCCGGCACCGATTAAAGCGTGCGACAAATCTATGATCAAATCGGTCACGATATCCACACCTTGCCGCACAGCCTCGGGATATCTCAGGCAGTCCACGAGCAGCTTTTCTATCCCCCTCATATTACCTAATGTAACCAGAGGCTCTTGTACAATCGCGATAACCGGAACATCTTTGCTCCGTTCACTGACCATGATCTCGGCCATTTTGATCAAGTCTTTACATCTCTTGGCGGTGGCAACGTCGAAGAGTTGCAGTCGGCTATAATCATCCGGCGACTGAATCATGAAATTCTCTTTATCTGCGTAACCCGCTTCGTTTTCTAAAAATATCGTTCTTTGCCCGAAGCCGTCAGACTCGACAAGGGTGTCGAGAAAAGCATATAAAAAGTCATCACCGAACAGCTCTTGGGTTTCCAGAGCGCACTTCGCGGCCAGCTCACCATTCTGAAGTAACTCGCCATACTTTACTCCGGTTACTCTGCCGAGACCGCCGATGATTCGTATCCACACAGGAACACGATCGGCTTTCTGCAGCTGCATGGCTGCTTCTACCCGTTCTACAGACGTCATTTCTTTCTCCCATTATTGCTTCATCCGAAACACTTTCATTTCCGGATATCCGACCTATCTAAATTCCACGTTTTCTGCATTATTCGTAAATATTTTCTATGCTAATTTATAAAAAGTTGATTGTCAAGCCTGTATATTGCACATTCTTGAATCAGGAGGAAGGCGCATTTTGTACTGGAGGAGAACCGAGTAATTCCTAAATTTCTTTTTTCCACTTGGCTCTGCATCGGTTGTTCGGACGAACAGTACAATATCAATATTCGAAGAACAAGTAAAAAATTCTGTCTATTGGGATAATTGTCATCTGCTGTCCAAAAAACAACGTAAATGTTAAATTATTGACCTATTATATATTAAATTCGTAATTTACCAAAATCACTATGTTGACAATTCTGTATCGGTATTTATAATTGATACTGGTAGGAACTGTCGATACCAGTGACGAACTAGCCATCGACCGCGGTCTGATTATATATCCAAGTTCGATATATAGGAGGGGGGCAAAATGAAAGTGGTGGATATTGCTGAGCTTACTTCGCTCTACAGGAAGATTGCGAAAGTCCTCGAAGCCTCCGCAGAGGAAGCGGATATATTCGCACAATGTTTGGCTAGAGCGGATCTACGGGGCATGTACACTCAGGGTGCCGCGATCGTCCCATACCTGGTTTCACTTGTGGAAAATCGGCTGATGATGTTTGGTGCTCGGTTTACGGTTGTTCGAGACGAACCAGGCATGGCCCTTGTGGATGGCGGGCACGGTGTAGGCTCGGTAGTATCGACTGGAGCTATGAACTTGGCAATCGAGAAAGCAAAATCTGCAGGGGTTGGCTGTGTCTGGGTACGAAACGGTGGCGACTTCGCCATGACTTCCAACCATTCGATGCAAGCCCTTGAACACGACCAGGTGGGTCTGGCAATGCGTAACGGCAGTCCTCGGGTCGCGCCCTGGGGCGGTAGAAGCCCATTTTTCGGCACCAATCCGATCTCTATCGCAATTCCATCCGGGAAAGAAGTACCTATCGTGATCGACATGGCCTCGGGTTCCTTTTCTGTCGGCAAAGTAGTAATGGCCGCTCGAGATGAGCAACTTCTGCCATCGACTCATCTCGTCACCGAAGAGGGAGTCTACACAAATGATCCGCGCTCGATCATCGTCAATCCGCTCGACCGAGAATCGGAGTTCCGCGGGGCGATTGTCTCGCTCGGATATAAAGGGTATGCGTGGCTACTGGTGATCGAACTTTTTGCGGGCTTACTCTCCGGCATGGGCACTTCCAATAGAAATGCTTATGTAGCAGACGCCGAACATCCCTGGAATGAAGGCATTTTCTTCATGGCCATCGATGTGAGCAAACTTCAGCCGGTCGACGAATTCAAGACGGCGACAGACGAGCTGATACGGTCGCTTAAATCCGTAAAACCCGCTAAGGGCTTCGAACGCGTGTTGATACCGGGTGAAGTCGAGGCGGGACTCGAGCTCCGGTATAGGAGGGAAGGTATTCCGATTCGTGATGAAGACTGGGAGGGATTAAAGAGCACGGCCAATCGACTAGGATTGCAGGTCTAAGGATAAGTAATGTTCTTGATGCTGATAAGGATCATTATATGAATGTCACCGTCGAGATTGCCGTAGAAACTGGTCGTGAGGAGATAATAGTTCGAAAGAAGATCAATATGTTGCTTCTCGGGGGGATGGCAGGAAGAAACGAACAAGAAGTGCAAAGACATCTTCAAGACTTGCAGAAATATGGCATTCCTGCTCCCAAGAAAATCCCGATGATAATGCGCGTGGGTGTAAAGCTCCTTACCAGCGATACGTGTATTGAAGTGCAGGGAGACAAAACTTCCGGGGAAGCCGAGTACGTGTTCTTCAACCATGAAGGACGCACGGTCGTCACGGTGGGAAGCGATCATTCGGATAACGAGCTGGAAAAAACGAGCACTAAGAGCTCGAAGCAGGTAGGAATGAAGGTGTTATGTCCCGAAGGGTGGTATTACGATGATGTTCGGGAGCACTGGGATGAGCTCATATTGAGGTCCTGGATTGTTCAGGGGGACAGACAAGAGTTGTACCAGGAGGATAACCTCTCCGCGCTTCTCCATATTGAAGATCTACGCCGGACAATCCAGGAGCGAGTCGGAGCTCCGTTAGACAACGCCCTGATCTTTTCCGGTACACTTCCGACAAAACGGGGGATTCTAGCTGCTGAGGGCTTCAAGGTTGAGCTCGAAGACCCCATGCTCCAGAGAAGACTCTCTCATGGTTATGTAGTTGAGAGCTTTCCCGGATACTATTAGTGAAGAGGTCCTCATCCAAAATTGACATTGTGCGATCCAAGTCTATAATGACGGAGCGGAAGGTGGTAACGTTTCACCGATATGCTGGTTGGAATTTTGGGAAATACCCGGTCGTGTTGATCGAGTAAAAATCAAGGAGTCTCAAGGAGGGACAAGACATGAAGAAATGGTTCTTGGTACTAGGCGCACTGATGGTGCTGACACCGTGCGTGGTTTTTTCGACGGGAGGAACGGAGAAGGAGGGGCCGGCCGCGGAGACCTATTCCTGGAAGTTCGCATCCGCTGAGATCGAAGGGGACTTCATGACCGTCTTCGCCGAAAAGTTCGCGGATGAGATGCGAAGCTGGTCCGGGGGAACCATCGACATATCGGTTTTCCCATTCGGAACGCTCGGACAGGAGCGAGATATTCACGAACTGGCTCAGAATAACACGGTTCAGTTCGTGTTTTCCGACTTCGGCTGGATCAGCGGCTTCGTGCCCCAGGCGCAGGTGTTCGCTCTGGCCTATCTGTGGCCCAGGGAAAAGTCACAGGAGGTATTTGATGAGGTCATCCGCAACGGCAAGGCGGTAAAGCTCCTTGAGTCCAGGTTCAGGGAGAGGAAGCTCCAGCCCCTTGCGTATCTGACCGAAGGCTGGCAGGTCTGGACCTCCGACAAGGCGATCCGAAGCATTCAGGACATCCAAGGTTTCAAAATGAGAACCATGTCCTCAAAGATCCTCGTGGAGAATTTCAAGGCCTTCGGTGCAAGCCCCACACCCATGGATTTCGGGGAGGTGTACAGCGGTCTTCAACTGGGGATCATCGACGGACAGTGCAATCCTCTATGGGTGGGCTACAGCATGAAGTTCTATGAAGTGCAGGATTATTTTACCAACACATATGACAACCTGTTTGTCGGCATTCCCTGTATGAACAGTGATGTGTACGACTCGCTACCCAAAGAAACCCAGGATAAGATCAAGGCGGTATGGGACAGTTTCATTGATGAATCCGTGACCTGGGTGGCGGAAAAGAACAAAGAATACATGAGCACCATGTCAAAAGAACGTCCGGTAATGAAATTCGAAGAATTCAACGCCCAGCAAATCGCTCCATTCAAAGCAAAAGGGCAGACCGTTTATCCGATTTACGAAGATGTGGGCGGAGAGGGAGCCGATGAGATCCTAGCGGCACTTCTGGATGATATCGAAAGGGCCAAAGCCAAGTTTGGAGTGAAATAGCACCCGGATCCTGTATCATGACTTATGGTGACCTCGCAGCCCCCGCAGTAGGGGGCTGCGGGAATTCTTAGATGTCCTGGCGCGGGAAGCCAACACAGGAACAAAAGCGATGAGTCATTCCGAAAAACGAAAAAAAGCCCGGCAGATCACCTCGAAAACATTGAACCGCATCAACAGCGCGACCCGGGTCTTCGAGGAAGCGGCGTTGATTGCCGGCATGACTGCTCTGGCGGTGCTTCTTATCGTGGATGTGGTGGCGCGGGAATTTTGGAAAAGCCTTTACTATTCCGAGGAATTGTCCCAGTTCCTCGTGATCTTCACTACCTTTGCCGGACTGGGGTACGGAGTGCGAAAAGCCCGGCACATACGAATGGCGGCTATCTACGATTTGATGAACGAAAGGGTGCAGAAGGTCCTGGTTTATTTGATAGCCGGTTTGAGTATGGTAGTCATGTTTATCTTCGCCTACCTGTCGATCATCTATGTCGCCAAGGTGGCCAGACTAGGCCAAACCACGCCGGCCTTGCGGTGGCCCTACTGGATCGTCGTGCTGGTTACACCGGTAGGGTTTTTTCTCGCGGGCGTACAGTACGTGCTGACCATCGTGAAGAATGTCCTGAGAAAAAAAGAAGTCTGGCTCTCGCCCGAGCAGCAGAGCGAATACAACGAATAGGCGGTACTACGGATGTTAGCCTTACTTGGAATCAGCCTCTTCAGCCTGCTACTGCTGGGTATCCCTTTCATGGTTGTGCTGCTGGCCTCGGCACTGTTCGGTATTACATTTGGCCTGCCTGGATTCGATCTTTCGATCATGGTGCAGCAGGTCGTTGGCGGCATCAAGCCACAGGCTTTGGTGGCAATACCCATGTTCATCATGGCGGCGGAGATCATCACCTCCGGACAGTCAGCCAAGAGACTGATCAGGATCGTCAAGGCCTTTCTCGGACACATTCCCGGAGGGCTGCCTATCACCACCAATGCCAGCTGTACATTGTTCGCATCGATCTCCGGCTCGACCCAGGGCACCGTGGCGGCGATCGGCAAGGTCATGCGTCCCCTGCTGTTGGAGGCGGGCTACTCCAGCTCCTTCTCCCTCGGATTGATCATCAACGCCAGCGACATCGCCCTCATGATCCCGCCCAGTATCGGCTTCATCGTGTATGGAGTAGCCACAAAAACATCCGTGGGGAAGCTTTTTCTGGCCGGAATCTTGCCGGGAATCCTAATATTTGTGCTGTTCTCGATTTATTCCTTCTTCTACTCGAAAATCAAAAAAATCGGACTGCAGCCGAGAGCCAGCTGGAAGGAGCGGTTCGATGCCACCAAAGACGGAATACTCCTGCTAGGATTTCCGGTTGTCATTATCGGCGGAATCTACTCGGGTATCTTCACCCCGACCGAGGCCGCCGCGGTGTCGGTCGCCTATGCTTTGATCATAGAGGGGTTTGTATACAGGAGTCTCACCTGGAAAATCGTCAAGAACGTTTTGCTGTCCACCGGACTTGTCACCTCGGTAGTGTTCATTCTGGTGGGGGGCGGACAGGCCCTGTCCTGGCTGATCAGCTACTTGCGCATTCCCCAGACAGTTCTACCGGCGCTGTTCGGCCAGGATCCCTCTCTGCTGAAAGTCATGGCCATCATCGTGGTGGTTTATTTCGTGGCCTGCATGTTCGTCGACCCCATCGTGGCGATTTTTGTATTCAGTCCGATCTTCGCCCCTTACGTGGTGCGGGCCGGGGTAGACCCGATAGTGTTGGGAGTGTTGGTCACCCTGCAGGCGGCTATGGGATCAGCCACGCCGCCCTTTGGCTGCGATATCTTCACCGCCCAACTGCTGTTCCGCAGGCCCTATCTGGAGGTGATAGGCCACACCTATCAGTTCACCTTCATCGAAATTCTCGTCACGGTGATTATCATCGCGTTCCCGCAAATTGCGCTTTGGATTCCCAATCTCGCCATGGGAGGATGATGACTCGGGTTTCCACAGGGTCAACTCCGCAGCAAATACAACATATCCGGATTTAGATAATACTTGCCGTTCTCGGCCAGACCGACGATACCGGCGTTCAGAAGCGACTGGAGGGCATGCCTGGTCGAGTTTCTGAGCACAAGCTGCAAAAGGCCGTCCTTTGGAAGCTCGACGGCTGCAGCGGGACGGTATGCTTGATGCCGTTCCAGGTAGTGCACGATGCTTCTGGCGGTCCGCCGCAAACGCCAGACGGTTGCGGAGCGCGACAACAACGCAAGTGCCAACAGTGTCATAATCAGTATAGTTAGATTCACATAGTCCATACTTGATGAGCCGGGCCGACAACATCAACACCCCGCTGTTTCTGAGAAGCCTCAGACGATCGTGTAACCTCCATCAACAAGCAGTACTTGTCCCGTAATGAAATCTGCATGATGGGAGCTCATAAACAGAATAATGTCGGCCACCTCCCCCGTCTCGGCGAAGCGGCCCAGAGGGATGGCTTGGACGAAAGCACTCTTCTTGTCGGGTTCTCTGAGCAGCTCCGCGGTCAGAGGTGTATCCATCAGAGCCGGGGCCACGCAGTTCACATTAATGCGATAGCGAGCCCATTCGGCGGCCAAACATCGGGTCAGCTGAACTACACCACCCTTGCTCGCGGAATATGCCACCTGGCCGGTCACGTCCCCGACAACACCCAGTTCCGAACCCACGTTCAAGACTTTGCCGCTGCACTTGGATACCATGATCTTGCCGACCTCTCGGGCGAAGAGGAAGTATCCGGTAAGATTGACGTCGAGGATCCTCTGCCAGTCCGAATCGCTGATTTCCAGAAAGGGCTTGCGAATATTGATTGCGGCATTGTTGATGAGTATGTCCACCGTCCCGAATTCCTGATGAGTCCTGCTGACCACATCACGAACCTGCTGGGGATCGGAAACATCGGCCTTCAACCCCAGAACCTCCGACCCCATCTTCTTGATGGTTTCGGCCACCTCCTCGATCTCATGTTCACTGCGGGAAAGAATTGCCACCTTACTCCCCTGGGAGGCGAATCTCAGCGCGATATCCCGTCCTAACCCTCTACCGGCACCGGTTACGATACTGACCTTACCTTCAAGACCAAGTTCGATGCTTCCCATCCCAGTTCCAATTTATACAGCATTCGTAATTTTTTGCACCAATAAGTGCATGAAAAAACAATTGATAATTAATAAAATACATTTTACATAAATTCCCGTTGACAAACAATGATTAATTATTATAATTTGCATTAGTTTGAACACTGTCTCGCACAGAATGTATCACCAAACAATTTAAAAGATTAAGCCTTACATTAAGGAGAGTGTATGAGCCGGTCAAGTACGAGTCTGAGGGATTTCGCAAGCCTGTCGTTTGCAGAGGCTCCGAAAATGAAGACCCCACCTCCGGGACCTGAATCGCAGAAAATATTGAAGTATCAGGGCGAGCATGAAAGCTCGGCGGTGTCTTACGCCAAGGGCATGCCCATGGCCTTAAAACGGGCGAAAGGCGCGACCATGGAAGACGTTGACGGCAACATCTACATCGACCTGTTTGGCGGCGCAGGGGTCATGGCCGTCGGACACGCCAACCCGGTAGTCGTTGACGCTGCGAAAAAGCAAATAGACGAATTGACGCACTGCTTGGATATTCCGAATCCTACCCGCATCGCTCTTGACGAATCGCTTTTCAAAGTACTTCCCAAAGAGCTCACTCGTCTATTTTATGGAGGGCCTACCGGATCGGACGCGGTGGAGCAGGCTCTGAAACTGGTGAAGTACAATACCAAACGCATTCCAATGATAGCCTTCGAGGGGGGGTACCACGGCATGACCGCCGGAGCCCTATCCCTGACAAGTGCTCTCTCGCATAAGGAGGGCCTTCTGCCTCTCACTCCGGAAGTACATTACGCCCCCTATGCATACTGTTACCGTTGCCCCTTCGCAAGACAGCCTGACAATTGCGATTTAGAATGTGCGAAATACCTCGAACACATGCTGGAGGACCCCCACTCGGGGGTGGGACAACCAGCCGCAGTGATCATAGAGCCGATCCAGGGTGAAGGCGGTTCCATCGTTCCCCCGGATCGCTTTTTACCCGAGGTGCGCAAGATCTGTGATCGATACGATGTGCTTCTCATTTGTGACGAGATCCAGAGTGGTCTGGGTCGAACCGGCAAAATGTTCTCGTTTGAGCATACCCACGTTGTTCCGGACGTGGTCACGATCAGCAAAGCGCTTGGCGGGATTGGCTTTCCTATTTCGGCGATCGCCTATAAGGAGAAGCTGAATACCTGGCCTGCCGGTAAAACCATCGGGACGTTCCGGGGCAACATGATTGCCTTTGCGGCAGGGGCTTCCGCACTTCGATTCATGGGAGAACACAAGGTGCCTGAATATGCAATGGAGCTGGGAAGCAAAGCCCTCGACTGGCTGAAGGACCTTGAGAAAAGCTCACAGATCATCGGTGAATCTCGCGGCAGAGGCTTGATGCTGGGCGTGGAGTTCGTTAAAGACAAAGCAACAAAAAAGCCCGCCCCGGAGTTCGCAAAAAAAGCAAGAACGCTGTGCCATCAACATGGCGTGATGATTGAAGTCGGCGGCCACTACAACAACGTCGCCCGTTTTCTACCGCCGCTGATCATTACCGAAAAGCTTCTCAAGAAGGGCATCGAGATTTTTTCAGATGCGGTCAGAGAGATCGAAAAAACACGCTGATTGCTGTATTCAGGAGGCTGATACTTCATGAAAACGCGGTGGAATGTGGCTGTTGTAGGAGCTCTGGGCATGGTCGGCACGGAAATGATGCGTACCCTCAAGCAGCGGGATTTTCCGGTAGCCGAGTTGCGGCCTCTTGATTTGGCTGAGCATGCTGGGCAGAGGGTTCAATTTGACGGGAAATCAATCGAAGTGCTTCCTGCAACGGCAGATAATTTTGAAGGCATAGATATCGCTATTTTTTCAGCCGGCAGTGAAGCCAGTTTGCAGTTGGCTCCAGAAGCGGTGAAACGGGGCGCTGTTGTTGTTGACAACAGCGCGGCCTGGCGCATGGATCCAGCTTGCCCTTTGGTTGTGCCCGAAGTCAATCCGCATGATCTTAAATGGCATAACGGCATCATCGCCAATCCGAATTGTTCGACAATTCAAATGGTTGTTGCTCTGAAACCAATCCACGACCTGGCAAAGATCCTGAGAGTCGTTGTTTCCACCTACCAGGCAACCTCCGGTGCCGGCAAAGCGGGCGTAACCGATCTGGAAGCTCAGACTCGTGCCCGGTGCAACGACACCGAGACGCCCGCAGCCAAAGCGTTTACCCTGCCGATTGCGTTCAACGTTATCCCTCAAATTGACCTATTCCAGGAAGGCGGCTATACAAAAGAAGAGTATAAGATGGTCAATGAGACTAAAAAGATACTGGGGGATCCGCTAGTACAAGTGACAGCGACTTGCGTCCGTGTTCCGGTATTCTTCAGCCATTCGGAAGCGGTGAACATTCAAACCGAAGTGAAAATTCGCCCGGAGAAAGCCCGCGATCTGCTGCGCCGAGCTCCCGGAGTCGTAGTGATGGACGATCCGGCGAATAATATATATCCTACTCCATTGATGGCTGCTCATACCGATGAGGTTTATGTCGGTAGAATACGGGAAGACAACACGATCGAAAACGGTCTGAATTTGTGGATCGTTTCGGACAATATCCGCAAGGGAGCCGCGTTAAACGCAGTTCAGATTGCGGAAAAACTCGTTCAAATGGATCTGCTTAACACGAATAAAGCCGAGGTTTTCGGTACATCCAGCCGCTGAATGTGGCTTACTATCCAAAAGCAAGTGACTTTAGAGGAGGCACAAAATGTCGAGGACGATTCTCAGAGGACGGGACTGGATCACGACTCAGGAGTGGTCCCGAGAGGAGTTGGAGACGGCTCTATCGCTGGCGTATGATCTGAAACTGAAGTTTGCCGCCGGAATTCCCCACGAGTATCTGAAAGGCAAAACGAATTTTCTGCTGTTCTATAATCCCTCATTAAGGACCCGTAACAGCTTTGAAGCCGGCATGACACAACTCGGAGGACACGCCCATTTTCTGTCACCTTCCACCATGTACACTCCCGGCACTGCGGACCATGAAGAGCCGGACAAGCTGATAAAAGAGACCAAGGAGGATTTGAGCGACACGGCCAGGGTCCTGTCCCGTTACGGTCACACGATTTCCATACGAATTTTTCAAGACGCCTCTGCGTGGGTGCACGGCAGGGGAAATGCAATCGTACGGGAATACGCGAAATGGGCGGATATCCCGGTAATCAACATGGAATGCGACCTCTACCATCCCTGTCAGGGGCTGGCGGATCTGATGACCATCAAAGAGAAGCTCGGCACCCTGGAAGGAAAGAAGGTTGCCATCACCTGGGCGTATTCGGACAAAGATCGGACGATTGGGGTCATGCACAGCGCAGCGCTGCTTTGCACCCGATTTGGAATGGACGTTACTGTTGCGCATCCAAAAGGATACGAGTTTGATGACCACGTTACCAAATGGTGTAGGGAGAATGCCCAACAATTCGGAGGCAGCTATGAAGTCATTGACGATATGGATGAAGCTTTCCGGGACGCCGATGTGGTTATTCCCAAATCCTGGGTAAGCAACGACTACGTACCGCCCAAAAACAAAAAGATAGATCTGCAAGGGGCGCGAGCAATGGCAAGCAAGTATAAAAACTGGAAGTGTACGGAAGAGAAGCTCCAACTGTGCAAAAACAGTGGAATCTACATGCACTGCGCCCCGATCGACCGAGGCAATGAAGTAACAGATGAAGTGGTAGATGGACCACGGTCCGTTGTATTCGACGAGGCAGAAAACAGACTTCACGCACAGAAAGCGATCATGACCCTCGTTATGGGGGGAAGACCCTAAAGAAAACCGGTGCTGGATACCTACGAGCCATCTGTCCGCAGATGGCTCGTTATTTGGGTAAGGGAAACACGGAGAGGGACTAAGTATGGAACTAACTCCGGTTCAGGAGGATATGCTACAGGGGAAAAGGGGGCCAAGTCTAGCACGATTTATGCGCTGGCTGGTAGATTGGGGCAGCGCCATGGGTGCGAGGCGGATGGTGAAGGTGGAGAATGTCCATCTTTCGGGTTTGTCGGCTCCCGCAGTCGAGAGAGCTCCGGTCACGGACGAGGATTTTGAGGCGGCTGACAAAGACGCCGAGCTGTATTGTTCCTACCCGGTATCTTGCACCTGCACCTGTGCGAATGCCGATATTTCTTTCGGCGGTCGCGACGACCGAGGCACTGCGGATACTCCGCGCATTCACAGATTCCAGGATAAACTCCTCCGGCTGGCCCGAGAGGCTGGAGTTATCCTAACCTGGACCTGTACTCCCTATCTAACGGGCAATCTTCCGCTGCGAGGGGAAATCTGTGCCTGGACCGAATCCTCCGCCATTGTGTTTATAAACGCTATCCTCGGTGCTCGAACCACCCGTCATGGGACCGAAAGCGCAGTGGCCGCAGCGGCTACAGGTTATGTTCCGGAGTTCGGAACCCTCACGGACGAGGGTCGCCTGGCAGAATTGACGATCGAGGTAAATACCCGCCTCGATAATCCGAGCGATTGGGGCGCTTTGGGCTATTTCGCCGGCGGTCGATCAGGACTGAAGATTCCCGTTTTCACCGGTCTTCGGCGAATGAATTTATACGAAGCCAAACAAATTTGCTCTGCAATTGCCACCACTGGGGGCGTATCGATGTTCCACATCGGGGGCGTCACTCCGGAGGCTGACGAGCTCCCCGGAGTAGGAGCCGGTGTACCTTCCGCTCAGATGGAAACCTGGGTCTTCGGATCGAAAGAGTTGAAATCGACATATGCTCAAGTTAGGGATTATGGAAATGGACCGGTCGATTATATTGTTTTGGGCTGTCCCCATCTAAGTCTGCAGGAGCTCGTTTCTGTTATTACGCTGCTCCGAGGACGCCGTATATCCTCAAACGTCCGTTTCGAGCTTTGGCTTCCCTACGCCTTGCGGGCGGAAGCGAAGCGGCTCGGCTTCCTCGAGCAGGCGGAAACGGCCGGACTGCACGTGCTGTCAGACAGTTGTCCGGCCGTGTGCCGCG
>CAZKCQ010000002.1:33376-37993 GCA_964551205.1 uncultured Spirochaetaceae bacterium | reverse complement strand
CTGGAGGAGAACCGGGAGGGACGGACGATCTTCATCTCCTCCCACATCCTCTCGGAGATGGAAAAGGTGTGTCAGCGGGTGGCGATCATCTTCGGCGGGAAGCTGATGGCCGAAGATCAGATGAAGAGCCTGCTCACCACCCTGGCCAAGGACCGGGAGATCCACGTGGACCTGGAGGAGCTCCCAGCGGAACTCATCGCCAAGGTCAAGAAATTGAAGTTCGTGCAGGATGCCATCGGAGCGGAGAAGACCTTGATCGTCAAGGTTCCGAAAACCGGTGACTACCGCAAGGAGCTCAGCAAGTACCTGATCGACCAGAATCTGGTTCCTCTGAGCATCCAGGAGAAGAGCCTCAGTCTGGAGGAGGCCTTTGTCACCATCACCAAGGAGAACATCAACCTGTTTGCAGGAATAGGAGGCGAGAAATGAATCAGAGAGCCCACGCCACATCCGTTCTCGCCAAACGGCGCATCCTCGAGACCCTGATCAGCCCGGGTTATTACGTCGCTCAAACGATAGGCCTGGTCCTTGCCTACCTGCTGGTGGCTGGATTCGTCAGGGCAGTAGACTCCAGCGGGTTCAACTACACCCTCAATCAGGCCTACGAGCTGATCGGAAGAAGCCTGGTCGGGGCTTTCGGAGCAACCTTCGTGGAGAAACTGTTTTCCGAGGGGCCCTTTCTCTTCACCCTGTACATCGCTTTTTTGCCGGTCCTGCTCTACCTGGCGGTGAGCTCGGTGTTCCGCTTCGGCCTGGAGAAAAAGGTCGGTGCCCTGGAGCTTCTCACCTACGGCCCGGCGGACGGCACTTCCTACTTCCTGGCCGCCCTGATCAAAGACATCCTCATGACCGCCATCTACCTGGTGGTTCTGCTGCTGTTCCTGTTTATCGCCGGCCTCCTGAACAACCTGATCCTGGGACCGTCCTTTTACTACAGCCTGGTCATCCTCTTCTTCCTGTCCATCGCTATTTACGCCTACGGGATCTTCGCCTCCTCTCTGACCGACAACTCCGCCTCGGCGATAGCCGTATTCCTGGGGTTGATCCTCTTCTTCATCATCATCATGATGGGCTCCTTCACGGTGGTCAGCGGATATGTGCGAAACCTGGCCAGCGTGCTCGCCTGGATCATCAAGTGGATCTCCCCCCTGTTCTACTGGGATCTGGCTCTGCGGTTTGTAGAGATGGGCAACTGGGGGATGTACTTCATCGGCGTTGCGCTGCTCTTGTTGCTGTCCGTCGTGGTTCTGTTTATCAGTCATCTGACCATCAAAACGAGGGGTGTACGAGCATGAAAGTTCTACGGATTCCCGCTGTCCTGCTCCTCCTGCTCTGCGCTGGAGTGCTCTTTGCCGATGTGCCGGTGCGGGAGGAACAGTTCATCTATTCGATTCTGGCCTTCAATGGCAAGGATTACGCAGGCACTTTCGCCCGGAAGGATGCGGACACGGTCTACCTGGTGGCGGACGTGGACAACTTCCTCACGGTCCGGAATGTTTTCGTCTACTTCTGGCCGATTACCCAGGACTGGAAGACCGACACTTCGGCCTTGAACATCCCCTTCGAGGGGACCCTGGAGCTGAGCGGCAGAGAGGCCGAAGCCCAGATGTTGGGTATGATCCCCTATACCTACTACAACATCCGGGGTGAGTACGAGCTGAACTGGAAGGTTGCCAAGGAGGCGGAAGCGGAAGCGGCCTGGCAGCACTACCAGGAACTGATGGACGCCTACTGGCAGTCGGTCTCGGCGTACTACGAAAAGCGAGCTCTGTATGAGAAGATGCTCAACGAGCTGACCGTCACCATCACCAAGTTACGGGATGCGGGTAATGATGTAACGGCGTTGATCGACACTTTGAAGGAGCTGAAGGCTCCGCCGGAGCCCCAGTATCCTACCGAGTACATAGTCCCTCCGGTACCTATACAGAAGGCCTTCATCCTCAATCTTCCGGTCGGGGAGTACCAGATCCGCTTCTTTACTCAAGACGGGAAGATCATGGAAGGATCGGAGCGAAGGATCGTGGTCTTCGAGAAGCGAAGGGCCGAAGCCATCGGTTTAGAGGTCATCCCGGGAGACAAGTGGACCCGACCCGTGGAATCCAAGACCCCCTCCTCGGTGCTGTATATCGACGGTTCCACCGATCTGTACATCCGGCCCTTCTATCAGCAGGAGTACAACGACCTGTTCTACGAGAAGATGCGCAAGAACGACGCCAAAGGCAATCCCAACCTGATGAAGTGGGTACGTATCCAACAGGTGCCCCGGGCCCGGGTGGAGGTCACCCGCCAGGCCGCGGAAACCCGGATGGTTCTGGAGGAACCCTTCTACGTGGAGCAGGCCAAGGGAGCAGCTTTGGGCTATCAGATCGTACCCTTCGATCCCGAAGGAAAGCACAAGGATCGGGAACCCTCCCTTCAGGCTTTCCACATTCCGGTATCGAAAGATCAGCGGGTCATTCGCCTGCGCGTCCAGGACAAGGAGGGACAGTATCTGCCCTCCAGCGAACGGCAGATCCGGGTTATCACGCCCTCCCGGATCGGTATCGTATCCCTGATCCTGGCTGCCTGCCCTCTGATCGCCATGATCATCGTGATGGTCCGGCGCTCGCGCAGGTACACCAGCTGAGAGCGGGATCCTACTTCAGCAGCCGCTCGATCCGGCTGATGAGATCGGGAACATCCACAGGCTTGGGGATATAGTCATCGGCATCGGTCTGTTTGCCGCTCTGATGGGAGTACGCCGTCTGCCTGACATTCGAGGCCACCGCGGTGAGCATGATGATCGGGATGTCCCGGGTTTCCGTCTCGATTTTTCCGGATTTTTGTCTTTCGAAGCGCAGAAGTTCCTGGACCCGGTGAAGGGCGTCTTCAAACCCCGCTCAACCAGATAGAGCGTCCTCCAGCTCCCCCAGCCAGCGCTGATAGGCCTCTTCGTAGGCGCCAGCCAGTGCCGTGTTCGGCGTGATCGCCCGCACCCGCTCCAACCCGGCAAAGGCACTGTCCATATCGTAGATGCCTGCCCCGATCCCCGCCCCCCGGGCCGCCCCCTGGGAGCCGTCGGTGTTGTACAGCTCGACTGCAGCACCGGAGATCGTGGCAAAGGCTTCGGCGAACAGGGGACTGAGGAACATGTTCGCCGCCCCGGCCCGCACCCGCTCGATGCACAGATCCATGCCCTCCATGATCTGGAGCCCGTACTTAAGGGCGAAGACGATCCCCTCCTGAGCGGCCCGCAGCAGATGCGCCCGGGTGTGCCGGTTCAGATCGAGGCCCCGGATCGAGGCGCCGATATTCCGGTTCTCCAGGGTCCGCTCCGCACCGTTGCCGTAGGGCAGGACCACCAGCCCGTCGGCTCCCGCCGGCACCGACGCGGCCCACTGGTTCATCCGCCCGTACGTGCTGCCGGCGCCTGCCGCTCTGCCGGCAGCCGGCGTTCCGGCATCCTGCATTTCGGCCGCCATCGCTCCTGCCCCCGGCGTCGTCCCCTGCACCGTCAGCAGTTGGTGCTTGAGCCAGCTGTTGAGGATTCCCGTACCGTTGACGCACAGCAGGGTGCCATATCTGGGCGCCTCGGCCGCATGGTTGACATGGACGAAGGTGTTGACCCGGGAGGCGGGATCAGAGCTCGGCTTGTCCCCCACCCCGTAGACCACCCCGGAGGTCCCGGCCGTGGCCGCCACCTCACCGGGATGCAGTACGTTGAGGGACAGGGCGTTGTTGGGCTGATCCCCGCCGCGGTAGGACACGGGAGTTCCCGCTTTCAATCCCAGGCGCCTGGCCGCCGCCGCGCTCACCTCCCCCTGCAGCGCAAAGTTTGCCACCAACTGAGGGATCATTGCTCCAGGAATCCCGTAGTGTTGGAGAAGAAATGTGGCCACCTGCCCATTCTGGAAATCCCAGAGGATTCCCTCTGAGAGCCCCGAGGGCGTGGTGTTCAGGGTCCCGGTCAGGCGGTAGGCGATATAATCTCCGGGAAGCAGGACCCGGTCGATTCTCTCGAAGATCTCCGGCTCGTTCTCCCGCACCCAGGCCAGCTTGGAGGCCGTGAAGTTCCCCGGCGAGTTCAGGAGGCTCTTCAAACAGCGGTCGGGACCGAGCTTCGAAAAAGCCCTGTCCCCGATCTCCACCGCCCGGCTGTCGCACCAGATGATGGCCGGGCGCAGAACCCCCCCGTCTCGGTCCAGGCAGACCAGCCCGTGCATCTGGTAGGAGATGCCGACGGCCCGGACATCGGCAAGCTTAACACCCCTCGAGGCGATCAGAGCGGTTGCCCTCTCGAGATGCTGCCACCACACCTGCGGATCCTGCTCGGCCCAGCCCGGCCGGGGAGCCTGGATCTCCAGCTCCCGGTCCGGCGAGGTCGCCGAGGCTATGGACCTTCCCGTCTCGATCTCCAGCAGGGTCGCCTTGATCGAAGAGCTCCCCACGTCGTAGCCCAGCAGATATCCGCCCATAGTCCATCTCCTTCCGATATGCCCGTTGACCCGCATTTGCGGCAAGCTTAGTATAGGCTCACTCCGGCGGATCCCGCAAGGTCGTCCGAACCGCCCGAACCCGCGGCCCGATCCCACGGTATTGTCAGAAAATCCCTTTCTCAATAGTATGGGATTGATGAAC
>CAZKCQ010000002.1:3005-33276 GCA_964551205.1 uncultured Spirochaetaceae bacterium | reverse complement strand
ATGAGCTCGGCTGCCATCAAGTACGGCTTCGGAGCCACCCGGGAGGTCGGCTTCGACCTCAAGGAGCTGGGTGCCAGCCGCGTCATGGTGGTAACCGACAGCCGCCTGGCCCAGCTGCCCCCTGTGGCGACCGTGCTGGAATCGCTGAAACATGAGGGAATCGAGACGGTTTTGTTCACCGATACCGGGATCGAACCCACTGACGGCTCCTTAAAGGATGCAATCCGCTTCGCCCAATCGGGAAATTTCAATGGGTTCGTCGGCGTGGGTGGCGGCTCGAGCATGGACACGGCCAAGGCGGCCAATCTGTACTCCACCTATCCTGCCGATTTCATGACCTATGTCAACGCCCCCATCGGGGCGGGGAAACCCGTCCCCGGCCCGTTGCAGCCTATGGTGGGCATTCCCACCACGGCCGGCACGGGCAGTGAAACCACCGGGGTGATCATCTTCGACCTGGTGGAGATGCACGCCAAGACCGGTATCGCCCACCGGCACATCCGGCCGAATGTCGGGATCGTGGATCCGGAAAACACCCGCACCCTCCCGCGCATGGCAGCCGCCTGTACCGGCTTCGACGTCCTGGTACACGCCCTGGAATCCTACACCAACCTGCCCTTCAACCGGAGGGAGGCGCCTACCAGCCCGGCAGAGCGGCCGGCCTATCAGGGTTCCAACCCGATCAGCGATGTCTGGGCAACCAAGGCTATCGAGCTGGTCAGCCGCAACATCCTCCGGGTGGTGGCGGATCCGCAAGACGACGAAGCCCGAAGCAACATGATCATTGCCGCCACCTTCGCCGGGATCGGCTTCGGAAACGCGGGACTGCATCTGCCCCATGGCATGTCCTACCCCGTTTCCGGTATGGTGAAGAGCTATGTGCCGGAAGGGTATCCTCCGGCGGTACCGATCATACCCCATGGCATGGCCGTGGTGCTGAATACGCCGGCCGCCCTGCGCTTCACGGGCCCCGCCCGGCCGCAGCGCCACCTGGAAGCGGCCCGGCTGATGGGCGTGGACACGAGCGGTGCGGCGGAAGCTGAAGCCGGAGAGATCCTGGCAGCTGCGCTCATCGAGCTGATGAAAAAGACTGGCATGCCCAACGGCCTATCCGCCGTGGGGTATTCGGAAGAGGATGTGGGCGAATTGGTCGAAGGGACCCTGCCCCAGCAACGGCTCACCAGGCTCTCCCCCCGCCCCTTTTCCCCGCAGGATCTTCGGCGGATCTTCCTCGATTCTCTCACCCTTTGGTGATGTGCTCATGAACGAAACAAATATCGAACAACACATCCGCCCCGTCGATCCGGATTACATCGAGTACCTGAGGGACGAATCACGCCTGAGCGGGGAGGCGGAGTCTATCTCCTTTCCGACGGAGGAAGAGCAGATCCGTGAGATCATGAAGCTCCTGTCCGATCGGAAGGTCCCCGTAACCGTGCAGTCGGGAAAAACCGGAATCTCCGGCGGGGCGGTGCCAAGGGGCGGACACATTTTAAACCTCAGCCGGATGAACAGGTTCATGGGGCTGCGCCGGGACCCGCAAGAGGATCGCTACCTGCTGCGCCTGCAGCCCGGAGTGCTGCTCTCCCAGATCAACGAAGCGGTAGCCGGGAGGAAGTTCGGCAGTCAGGGTTGGAGCCGGGAGTCCCTGCTGGCTCTGGAGAGTTTTCAGGAATCGGGACCGAGCTTCTTTCCTCCGGACCCCACCGAAGCCTCCGCCGCCATCGGGGGCATGGCCGCCAGTGATGCCTCCGGAGCCCGTTCGTTTTCCTATGGCCCGACCCGCCGTTTCGTCGAATCCCTGCGACTGGTGTTGACCGACGGCTCAACGCTGCAGCTGGAACGGGGCGTGCAGCGGGCTTCGGGGCTAGCCTTCCGGCTGGAAACCGAGCAGGGGCGAGGCTTGAGCGGCAGCCTTCCCTCCTACCGCATGCCCGCTACCAAGAATACCGCCGGTCTGTACACGCAGCCGGACATGGATCTGATCGATCTGGTTATCGGCTCTGAAGGCACCCTTGGCATCATGACCGAGATCGAGATCGTGCTCATCCCTCTGCCTTCGGTGTTCACCGGGGTGATGGGCTTCTTTCCCGATTTGGCCGGGGCGCTCCAATTCGTGGAGCGGGTCCGCGGTGAAGCCGGAGGGGCTCAGAACCCAGCCAAACCCAAGGCCGTCGAGTTTTTCGACGGCAACTCTCTGGAGCTGTTGCGAGAGCAGAAGCAAAACAACCCGGCATTCTCAGAGCTTCCCGTGATACCCGAGCAAAAGCAGGCCGCGGTCTATGTGGAGTATCACGGCCAGGACCGGGAAGAGGTGGAACAGCAGATCTTCGAACTTGCCGAAATCCTCTCCGAATGCGGAGGCACCGAGGATGCAACCTGGCTGGCTGAACAGCCCAAAGAGCTGGAGCGCCTGAAAGGTTTCAGGCATGCCCTTCCCGAGGCGGTCAACCTCCTGATCGACGAGCGGCGCAAGAATACGCCGGGCCTGATCAAGCTGGGCACGGATATGGCGGTTCCCGATGCCGCCCTGGAGCGGATCTTCGATCTGTACCTCCGGGACCTTCACCAGTCAAATCTGGAATATGTCCTGTTCGGACACATCGGCGACAACCACATCCACGTAAACATCCTTCCCCGATCCATGGAGGATTACCAGAGGGGCAAGCAGCTGTACCGTAGCTGGGCTGAGGAAGTCGTGGCTCTGGGGGGAAGCGTATCCGCCGAGCACGGCATCGGCAAACTGAAGACCGATCTTCTGCGCCTGATGTACGGGGATGAGGGGATCGGACAGATGGGGCGCGTAATCGAGCTATTCAACCCGGACCGTCGCCTGAACCGGGGAAATATCGTCGGGGAATCTGCTTGAGATCTTCGAGCAACAGCCAATAGCGCTACGCGCCAAAGGAGGTCGAGGAATGGCCAGAATCATCGTAATAACCGGAGCCAGTACGGGCATAGGCGGGGAAACCGCCAGGCTGCTGGCTGAGGGCAACAACATCTTTATCCACTACAACTCCTCCAGGGAGGCCGCCGAACAGACGGCGGCGGAGGTGCAGGAACGGGGCGGTACGGCTCACCTGGTCCAGGCGGACCTGTTCAGCGAGGCCGGCTGCGACGCCCTGTACTCGGAAGTTTCGGTCAGGACCAACCGGATCGATGTTTTGGTGAACAACGCAGGCGGGCTCGTGAAGCGCCAGGGCATCGGAGAGCTGGAGTGGAGCCTGATGGATCGGGTGTTTTCCCTGAACACCTTCTCGACAATGTTCCTGAGCTCCCTGTTCGTCCCGCTGCTGGAAAGAGGAACGGATCCCTGCATCGTAAATGTCACCTCCGTGGCAGCCCGCCATGGATCGCCGACCGCAACGCTCTACGGGGCGGCCAAGGGGGCCATCGACAGCTTCACCCGGGGAGCCGCGGCTGAACTGGCCCCGAAGATCCGGGTCAACGCCGTAGCCCCCGGCGTCATCGACACGCCCTTCCATGAGCGCTACTCCACCCCGGCGCGGATGGAAAAGTTCCGGGCAGACACACCGCTGCAGCGCAACGGTCGGGCTATCGACGTGGCAAAGGCTATTCGTTTCCTGATCGAAAACGACTTCATCACCGGTGAAACGATCGACATAAACGGCGGATTGTTCATGCGCTGAGCCGACGGGAGGTGATATGAAAGTACTTGTTCTTGGGGCTACGGGACATGTGGGGGGCTACCTTGTTCCCCGACTGGTAGAGCTGGGCCACGAGGTCATAGCGGTCAGCAGGGGGCGGCGGGACACCTATCGGCCGCATGCAGCCTGGCGGGAGGTTCGCCGGGAAACCCTTGACCGCGAAGCCCTGGAGGCCGACGACACCTTTGCCGATAAGATCCTGGCACTCTCCCCGGAAATCGTGATCGACATGATCTGCTTTAACGCCGAAAGCGCCCGACATCTGACGGAATCTCTGAACGGCGTTGTTCAGCACTACCTGTGCTGCGGCACGATATGGGTGCACGGGCACAGTAAAGTCGTACCCACAACGGAAAACGCACCCCGCGAGCCTTTCGGGGACTACGGGATCCGTAAAGAGCAGATGGAACGCTACCTCCTGGAACAGGCCCGGCTGCGCGGCTTTCCGGCCACCGTGCTGCACCCGGGGCATATCGTAGGAGAGGGTTGGCCTCCTCTGAATCCGGCGGGGAACTTCAATCCCCATGTTTTCGAGCTTCTGGCCCGCGGACAGGAGTTGGTCCTCCCCAACCTGGGACTGGAAACGGTACATCACGTGCACGCCGACGACGTGGCTCAGGGTTTCATCAAGGCAATGAATAATTGGCGGTCTTCGGTGGGAGAGAGTTTTCACCTTGTTTCTACCGGAGCCCTTACGCTGCGGGGCTATGCCGAGCAGGTGGCGACCTGGTTCAACCGCAAGCCGAAACTGCGCTTCATGGCCTGGGAGCAGTGGAAAGAAACCGCTTCCGAAGAGGATGCCCGGTCCACCTGGGATCATATCGCCCACAGCCCCAACTGCAGTATTGAAAAAGCCAAACGGGTGATAGGTTATGCGCCCTGCTACAGCTCCCTGGAGGCCGTTTATGAGTCGGTCCAGTGGCTGATCCGGCACGACGTCATATCCGTCTGAACCAGGGAGTTCTGAATATGGGAGAACTACTATACGACGTGATCGCTGCCGGCCACCTCTGCCTGGACATGATCCCTCGTTTCCGCACGGATAGGGAACCGGCCAGCATTTCCGAGCTGCTGCAGCCGGGGACGTTGGTCCACATGGGAGCGATGTCCTTCTCCACGGGCGGATCGGTTTCCAACGTCGGCATCGCCATGAAGATCTTCGGGTGCTCCGTTGCCTTTGTAGCCAAGGTGGGAGCGGACGCCATCGGCAAAACCATCATCGATATCCTGCAACAAAGCGGCAGCGCCCAAGGGATCGCCGTGGCCGCGGAAGAGTCCAGCTCCTACACGGTGATACTCTCCGCGCCCAGGATCGACAGGATCTTCATGCACTATCCCGGAACCAATGACACCTTCTCCGCGGGCGATATAGATATGGAGGCGGTGGGTAAAAGTCGCCTGTTCCATTTGGGCTATCCCACACTGATGCGCTCCCTGTTCGTGGATGACGGCGGGGAATTGACGAGAATTCTGAAGAAGGTCAAACAGGCCGGGGTGACCACCTCCATGGACGTATCCCTGCCTGATCCCGGTTCCGAGGCAGGCAGGGCCGACTGGCGAAGGATCTACGAGCGCTCCCTGCCCTACGTCGATATCTTCCTCCCCAGCGTCGAAGAGATCTTCTTCACCCTCCATCCCCGGAAGTACCTGGAGCGCAAGGCCGCCCACGGGGGTCGGGAACTGATCGACTTCGTGAGCCCCGAAGAAGTGAGCGGGTTGGCCGAAGAGCTTCTATCCCTGGGCTGCAAAATCGCGGCTATAAAGGCCGGGCACAACGGCTGGTACATCAGGACAGCGCAGAAGAGCAGGATCGCCGAAATAGGCCGGGCCGCTCCTCGGGAGCCCGATTCCTGGGCCAGGCGGGAACTGTGGTGCCCGGCCTTTCGTGCCGACAACATTGCCGGTGCCACCGGAGCCGGGGACAGCTCGATCGCCGCCTTTCTCACCGCCCTGCTGCGGGATCACCGAATCGAGGAATGTCTGAAACTCGCTAATTGCGCCGGCTACCTGAATCTCCGTGCCGCGGACACGCTCTCTGGCCTGGTCTCCTGGCAGGAGCTTCAAAGCACCTACCCCTCCCTGCCGGTGCGGGATAACGCCTTTCTATCCGACGGTTGGCGGTGGGACAAACAGCTGAAGATTTGGGAAGCAGAGTTCAGCCGGTGTTGAAGCCGAGCCGGTTCGGCAGCCTGGCCTCTACCCGAGCCGCTACTCCCACCTGTACAGCTTCGTACGCCGGTCTGCGAACAGGTCGTTTCGCTCGGTCACCCGCTTATTCTCAGCCCTCTGCGGTTCCACCTCCACAACGGTGAGGCTGTCCCCTACAGCCTGGGCCCGGGCCAGGATCTCCCCGTTTTCAGCGGTGATCTGGCTGCACCCCGAGTAGGTCAGGGTTTTGCCGTTCCGCTCTTCCGTACCGTAGCGATTTGCCAGGATCCAGAACACCCTGTTCTCGATGGAGCGTACCCGGGTGGTCAGCTGCCCGTACTCGGGCAGCACCAGATTCGAAGGATGGCAAATGATCTGGGCGCCCTGAAGAGCCAGGGTGCGGGCCGCCTCGGGGAAGAAGTGGTCGAAACAGACCAGCAATCCGACTTTGACACCCCGGACATCGAAGAGGGAAAAACCGCGGTCTCCCGGAGCAAAGTACAGCTTCTCCTCGTCGAACAGATGTACCTTGCGGTACACCCCGACCACACCTTTCGGGCCGATCAGGACCGCGCTGTTGAACAGGCGCTCCCCGCTGCGTTCGGCCAATCCAACCACCAGGTGGCAGTTCGCCTGAGCTGCAGCCTGAGTCAGCCTGGCCGTGGCCGGACCGGGAATCTCTTCGGCCATCTGCTCCACCTCCCCCTTGCGGGTGAACAGATAGCCGCTCAGGGCCAGCTCCGGCGCCACGATCAGGTCCACCCGGGCGCCGCTCACCGCCTCAGCCAGGGCGTTTAGATTGTGTTCGGGCTGGCCGAAACGGGGGGCAAACTGAAAGAAACCGATTCTCATGAAATCTCCTCTGAGAAGCGGTGGCATTATACTGCAAATCGAGTATAGTATAAACAAATCGTCAGGAGATTCTCAGATTGAGTAATCCCGTTAAAACCTTCGTAATCGACACCAATGTGTTCATCCATCGACCCGATGCAATCCTCTCTTTCCGGGATAATGAGATCGTGGTTCCCCTCTGGGTGCTGGAGGAGCTGGACAACCTGAAAAAGAGCAGAGAGGAGCGGGGACGCAACGCCCGGGAGAGCATCCGCCTGCTGGACGAGCTCAGCCGCCACGCAGACCTCAAAGAGGGGGTCAAGATGGAAAACGGTTCCACCCTGCGGGTCTGGATCAGCAACACCAAAAACCTGGACAGCATCCCCGTAGATCTGGAAACGGACAAGAACGACAACAAGATCCTCCTGGCCGCCTACTCCCTGCAGCAGGAGGGCAAGCGGGTATTCTTCGTTTCCAAGGATATCAGCGCCCGGCTCAAGGCCACGGCATTGGGGATCAAAGCCGTGGACTATGAGAAGCAGAAGGTCAACATCGATGCCCTGTACAGGGGTTACACGGAGATGGACGTGGGGCAGGACAGCCTGCAGGAGCTCAAGAGTTCCGGCGCGATTCCCTGGAACGCCCGCCTGGTTCCCAACGAGTTCGTCGTGCTCCGGGAGGCGAAGAGCAGCGAGACGGCCTTGAGCCGATACAACGACGGCGAGTCCTACCTCCAGTTCGTAGCGCCGATCGAGGGGGTTTGCGGTATCCGACCTCTGAACCGCAACCAGGAGATGGCTCTGAATCTGTTGCTCGACGATTCGATCTCCCTGGTGACGCTGGTGGGAAAGGCGGGTACGGGAAAAACCCTCCTGGCCTTGGCAGCGGGGCTGAACAAGGCCCTGACAGAGGATCGCTTCTCCCGGGTGCTGCTGGCCCGGCCGATCATCCCCATGGGCAAGGATATCGGCTACCTCCCGGGGGACAAGATCGACAAGCTGTCGAATTGGATGCAGCCGGTGTACGACAACCTCGAGTACATCCTCAGTGTGGACCGGAAACTCCGGGACCTGACCGTGGATCAGCTGATCAACCGCCGCCTCATCGAAATCGAAGCCCTCACCTACATCCGGGGACGATCCCTGCCCAATCAGTTCATCATCATCGATGAGGCCCAGAACCTCTCCCCCCACGAGGTGAAAACCATCGTGAGCCGGGCCGGTACCGGTACCAAGGTCGTCCTGACCGGTGATCCCTACCAGATCGACACGCCCTATCTGGATTCCAACTCCAATGGACTCACCTTCCTGGTTGAGGCCTTCAAGGGGCAGAAACCCTTCGGACACATCATCTTGGAAAAATCCGAGCGCAGCCCCCTGGCGGAGCTGGCCGCGGAGCTCCTGTAAGCGGGTGAGCTATTTTTTCAGTGCAACTTCGGGCACTACCTTGATCTCGGACAGCATTGAAGTCGATATGAGGCAGTGCTTTTCAGCCTTCTCCAAGATCCGCTTCGTCCGATCTTCAGCGGAGGCGTCCTGTATCAGGACTTTCGGATATATCGTGATTTCGGTGATTTTGTAGCCGTCGGCCGTTTTTTCCAATCTCCCTTCGGCCTCCAAAGAATAGCTCAAAAATTCGAGTTTCGAGTTCTCGGCGACAGCCAAGAATGTGGTCATCAGACAGACCTCAGCCGATGCCACGAACAGGTGCTCCGGCGACCAGATCCCGGCGTGGCCCCCCGGGAACTCAGGCGGAAAGGAAGCGATGGAGGCAGCCGCCGAGGACATGGGCGTTAAACTGATCATACTGGATGCTGAAAATGACGTTTCCAAGCAGGCGGCGAACATGGAGGACCTGGTGTCGCTCGGTGTCGATGCGATCATCACCGACCCCATTGACGTGAACTCCCTGACCCCAGCGATCAACAAGGCCGCTGACGAGGGCGTGCCAACGGCTACCTTCGACCGAGCCGCCATCGGTGCGAACTACGCCTTTTATGTAGGTTGCGATGATGTCGAGGGTGGAAGGAAGGTCGCCGATTTCGTGGCCGACAAGCTCAACAACAGGGGGAAGATAGTGTTTATCACCGGTTCCCCCGGTTCCTCCCCCGCCAGAGACAGGGAGAAAGGTCTGAAAGAACAGCTGAAGAAGTATCCGAATTTGCAGATCGTGTTTGAACAGACCGGAGAGTTCTACAGAGAGAAAGGCATGCAGGTGATGGAGGACGCCATCACAGCAGTTCCGGACTTCGATGCGGTGGTTTGCCAGAATGACGACATGATGATGGGAGCCATCCAGGCCATCCAGGCGGCGGGAATCGATCCGCAGAGCAAGGTCATCGTCGGGTTCGACGGTGTTCCGGACGGATTGAGAGCCGTACGGGACGGCCTGGCGGATGCCACGGTCCAGTACCCCGTCGGGCAGGCTGCGGAGGTTCTCAAGAGAGTGGTCAGCTACCTGCAGGGCAACCCGCCCGCGCAGAAAGACTACGAGATGCCGCCATGGGTCATTACCAAAGAAAATCTGGATAGCGGAGATTTCTATCGGTTGATCGAAAACGATTGATATTGGGTTCATCACCCCTGAAGAGCCACCTTTCCTGAAGAAAGGTGGCTTTTTTTCGGCCGCTGCGGCCCCGTTCGGCAAGCAGCACACATGCCTGCTTGACAGCAACACATCGTGATGTTACGATGAATGGTGCCTGCGATTGAGATATGACAAATACACTCAGTATGCTGGGGATCAGTAAAAGCTTCTTCGGTGTCGAAGTCCTGCACAAGGTCGACCTCAACATCGAGAAAAGCGAGATCATGGGGCTGTGCGGTGAGAACGGCGCGGGCAAATCCACTCTGATGAAGATACTATCGGGTATCCACACCCAGGACGCCGGCGAGGTGGTTTTTAAGGGCAACACGATCCGCCGGGGTGCTCCCCCCCTGGAAGTGCAACACCTCGGTATCTCGATGATCCACCAGGAATTGAACCTGCTCAATGAGTTGACCGTAGCCCAGAATATTTATCTGTGCAGGGAACCGCGGAACAAGCTCGGGTTGATCGATTTCAGCAGGATGAATGATCAGGCAGCGGTGCTTCTGGACAAGCTCGGAGAGAAGATCGATCCCCGAAGGAAAGTTCGCGACCTGAAAATCGCCCAGAAACAGATGGTGGAGATCGCCAAGGCGATCTCCTTCAACGTGGAGCTGCTGGTGATGGACGAGCCCACTTCCGTACTCACCGGAAAAGAAACCAAGATCCTGTTCGACCTGATCGTCAACCTGAGTGATCAGGGGATCGCTGTCGTCTACATCTCTCACCGCCTGCAGGAAGTCATCGACGTCTGCCACAAGGTCACGGTTCTGCGTGACGGCTACTTCGTGGCAACCCGCAATGTGCCCGAGGTGACGGCACGGGATATCGCCTCCCTGATGGTGGGAAGGGAAGTTCAGGAGTCGAGGGTGTCCGACTTCGCCGGAGACCCGGAAGCCGTAATGTTGGAAGTCCGAAACGTCTCGGATGACCTGTTGAAGGGGATCGACTTCAAAATCCGCCGGGGCGAAATCCTGGGCTTCAGCGGGCTGGTCGGGGCGGGCAGAACCGAGCTGATGGAGGCCATCTTCGGGATACGCAGGCCCAGGACCGGAGAGGTTTTCATCAACGGCAAACCGGTGACCATCCGCAGCGCCATCAGCGCAATCCGCGCGGACCTCGGCTTTGTCACCGAAGACCGCAAGGAAACAGGTCTTGTAATGTGCCGGGATATCGGTGACAACGCCAACTACGTGTTCTGGCAGAAGGGCAAGGGATTGTTCAATCAAAGGAAGGTATCCTCGGCGAACACGAAACGAATGATCGACCGCCTGGGGATCCGCTGCAGCAGCCCCAGGCAGTTGGTGAGCAACCTGTCGGGCGGCAACCAGCAGAAAGTGGCGCTGGCCAAGTGGCTCCTGTCCGGTGCCAAGGTGCTGGTGCTGGATGAGCCCACCCGCGGCGTGGACGTGGGTGCCAGGCAGGAGATCTACCGCATTATAAAGGAGCTGGCAGCAGAAGGGGTGGCGATCGTCATCGTGTCCTCCGACCTTCCGGAGATCCTCACGATTTGCGAGCGGGTGATCGTCATGCACGAGGGAAGGATTACCGGGGAGCTGCTGTCATCCGAACTGACCGAAGCCAAGATCATGTACTACGCGACCAACGTCTGAGGTGGAGAGGATTATGGAGACTGAGGAGAAAGCAGCGGAAAGCCGCCTTGTGGGCATCATCAAGCGCATCTGGCGTAACTACAGCGTCATCGTGATGTTCGTGCTTATCCTGATCATCTGCGGTATCGCGGCCCCCAGGTTCCTGTACCCCGACAACCTGCTCAATATCCTGCGCAACACCTCCATCGTGGGCTCGATAGCCATCGGGATGACCTTCGTCATCATCGCAGGCGGCATCGACCTTTCCAGCGGCCCGGTGCTGGCCACAGCGGGGGCGGTGCTGATCCTGATGCAGCGCATGGTCACCGCCGACGGCAGCCCTGCGATGCCGTTGTGGGTGCCGGTGCTCGTGTGCTGCGCTATCGCCATGGGCTTCGGGTTCATCAACGGCGCCATCATCACCAAGGCGAAGCTGCCCCCGTTCATCGTGACGCTGGCCGTGGGCATCATCGCACGTTCGGTGACCATGCGTTTCTGCCGGGGCGCCACGATCATGGGCAACAAGATCCCGGAGTTTACCCGCATCGGTAACGGCTCGATTTTCAAGATACCCATTCCCTTCATCGTGGTAGTGCTGCTGGCCCTGGTGCTGCACACTGTATTGACCCGTACCAAGTTCGGCACCTATGTGTTTGCAGTAGGCGGGAACGAAAATGCGGCACGCTACTCCGGCATCAAGGTGGACAGGATCAAGATCGCGACCTACATGCTGGTCGGCCTGTGCACCGGGATCGCCGCAACCATCGAGATGTCCCGCATGGCGGCGGTGGCCGCTACGACCTCGGGCGCACAGTACGAGTTCGAAGCCATCACCGCCGTCATCCTTGGCGGAACCTCGCTTTCGGGAGGTAAGGGGAGGCTGATCGGCACCATCGTAGGCTTTATTATTCTGGGAATAGTCAATAACATGATGATAATGCTCAATATATCGCCCTATCTTTCAGGCGCCGCGAAAGGAGCGGTCATCCTCTTTGCTGTGCTGCTGCAGAGACGGGAGCGGTAATGAGAATAAATTTTTTAAGGAGGACGAGAATGAAGAAAACTCTTCTACTCTCCATCGCAGCGCTGCTGCTGATCAGCACCGCTGTGGTCTTCGCCGGTGGAGGCGCAGATACGGCCGGCGCAAAGATCAGGGTGGCGGTGTCCCTGCCCCCTGCGAACAACGCGTGGCAGGCCAAGCTGCTGGACTCGGTTCTGGCCGAGACAGCAAAGGACACCGACAAGTTCGAGTTCACCGTCAAGAACGCAGTTGACGACGCCGACCAGCTCAACATGCTGCAGACCTTCAAGGGCGGCGGCTACGACATGATCATGGTGCTGCCCGGCAACGGCACGCTGATGACTCCGATCTGCGAGGACATCTTCGACGCGGGCATCAAGACCTTTATCATCGACCGGGCTATCGAGGGCGACAAGTACACCGTGCTGCTCATGGGCGACAACTACCAGTGCGGCGTAAACGCGGCCGGGTACATGGGCAAGCGTCTGAATGGCAAAGGGCAGATCGCGATTCTGCGCAGCTACGTGGGTACCCCCATCGATCTGCAGCGCTACAACGGCTTCATGGATACGCTGAAGAAGGAGTATCCCGGGATCAAGGTGCTGGTGGAAGGCGACGGGGAGTTCAACCAGGAGGCTGGCCTGAAGTCCATGTCCAACATCCTTCCCGCTTACCCGAAGATCGACGCCGTGTACACTCAGGATGACGAGGCGGCCGTAGGCGCCCTGACGGCCATCGAGAATGCCGGTCGGACCGATATCCAGTTCGTAACCGGCTACGGCGGCTCCAAGACCGCCTACAAGCTGCTGCAGGAGAAGAACCCGCTGTTCGGAGCCTCCATGTCCTACTTCCCGACCATGGGCGGGCACGCCGTGGTGCTGGCCAAGAAGATCCTTTTGGACCCGAACTTCAAGTTCGAGAAAGACAACATCGAGCCGACCTACGTGGTGACCTCCGATAACGTCGACCAGTACATCGACAACGCGTACTAAAAATCGGGAGAGTCGTGGAAATCGCGGGGGAGAGGCTTGCCTCTCCCCCGTTTCTTTTCCTGCACCCCCCTTGGGCACGGCAGTGCCCACTATTGACAGCAACACATCATGATGTTACGATGAATTGTGCAAACTACCATCCCCCGTTACCTGCGGGTGTACAATTCCCTGAAAACCCAGGTGGAAGCCGGCGACTACAAGGTGGGGGATTATATACCTCCGGAGCTGGAGCTGCAGAGACTGTTCAACGTCAGCCGCACCACGGTGCGTAAAGCGGTGGAGTTGCTTTCGCAGGAGGGCTTCGTCTCCATCCAGCAGGGTAAGGGCACAGAGGTCCTGGACTTCAAAACCACCCAGAAGCTGCAGTACGTGACTTCATTTTCCGAAACTCTGCGGGAAAAGGGTTTCACGGTCCGTTCTCGGGATACCGCATTGGACTTCATCTCTGCCCCGCGAAACCTCGCCTCGGATTTGAAGGTCGAGGTTGGAACGCAGCTGGTGCGGATCCGGCGGGTGACCCTGGCCAACGGTAAGCCGATAGCCATTATGGTGAATTATCTGCTTCCTGAGCTCGTGCCCGGCATAGAAAAGAGGATCGGCGTCATGACCTCACTGTATGCGTTCCTGGAGGCGGAGTACAACGTGCAGATCGAAGCTGCCACGGATTTCATATCCGCCAAAGCGGCCTCCGTTGAAGAGGCTGAAGAGCTCAAAATCCTCGCAGATTCACCGCTTCTGGTGGTCAAGCGAATCACCTACAGCCGCGGGCAGCCCATCGAGATAGCGCTCCTGTACGTGGTGGCGGACAGGTACGAGTACTGCGTACAGTGTAAGAATAGGCCCCCCCGCACCCTGAAGGAGCAGGGTGCATGAGACTCACCTCCAGGGATATCGCCCGCCTGATCGACATCAGCGCCGTGCGCACAATGCACGGGGAAGGGGAGATCCGTGACATGGTGTATAACGCCAAGCGCCATGGCTTCTTCGCGGTGCACGTGCTGCCCTGCTGGGTGTCATTTTTGCGCTCTCTGCTGGAGAGCTCCCCCGAAATACTGGCCGGCGCACCGGTGGGCTTCCCCGCGGGTGCCAACCGTACGGATATCAAGGTAGCTGAGGCACGGGCACTGATCGCCGATGGTGTGCAGGAAATGGACATGATGCTCAACGTGGGCAAGCTCCGCTCGGGGGATCGGCGCTACGTCCTCCAGGAGATCCAGGCGGTCGTGGGAGCCGTCGGCGAGGTGCCCGTGAAGGTCATCATCGAGGCGCCCCTGCTGACCGACGACCAGATCAAGGTCGCCTGCGACCTGTGCATCCAGGGCGGGGCCGCCTTCGTCAAGACCTCCACCGGCTGGATGCCCAGGGGCTCGACCCTGGAGATGATCCGGTTGATCGCCGGGCATGTGGGCCCGGCGATCAAGGTCAAAGCGGCGGGCGGAATTCGGGATGTCCAGACCGTGGTGGCCATGCACCGTCTGGGGGTGGAGCGCTTCGGAATCAACCTCCACACGGCCGTGCAGATAGTGGGCGCGGTGGCGGAAATGCCGGGCGGTGCGGTGGAGGTGTAAGGTGGGCGGAAAAATCATCGCCCACGATCTGGGCACCGGGGGCAATAAAGCCTCGCTGTTCGACGCCGACGGTTCTTGTCTGGCCTCCACCTTCGTTCCCTACCCTACCTACTACCCGGACACGGGGTGGCACGAACAGTGTCCGGAGGATTGGTGGCAGGCGGTAGTGGCCAGCACCAGAGAGCTGTTGTCGGGGGTTGCGGGAGCCAAAGCCGACGTGCTCTGCCTTGCCATCTCGGGACAGAGCCTGGGGGTGGTTCCGGTGGACGGGGCGGGTACCCTCCTGCGCCGGAAGACCCCGATCTGGTCGGACACGCGCGCCTCCCGGCAGACCGCGGCTTTTTTCGGGAAGATCGATCCGGAGCTCTGGTACATGACCACGGGCAACGGCTTCCCCGCGGAGTGCTACCCGGTGTTCAAAATCATGTGGTACCGGGACAATGAGCCCGCCATGTTCTCCAGGATCGAATCCGTGCTCGGCTCCAAGGACTACATCAACCTGTGCCTCACGGGCCGCTCCTGCACCGACTTCTCCTACGTCTCCGGCAGCGGGGTGTACAGCCTGCTGGACTGGGCGTACTGCGAGGAATTTATAGCGGCCAGCGGCCTGCCCCGGCATATCTTTCCTGAGATCGTAACCTCCACGGCAATTCTCGGAACCCTCACCAAGGAAGCTGCTGAGGCGCTGGGCCTGCACCGCTCCGTGCAGGTAGCCTGCGGCGGGGTGGACAACTCCTGCATGGCCCTGGGGGCCCGCAACACCCGGGAAGGCAGGGTCTACACCTCCCTGGGCTCCTCCTCCTGGATCGCCGTTTCTTCCGCCAAGCCGGTGCTGGATCCCGGGGACAGGCCGTACGTGTTCACCCACGTGGTGCCCGGGCTGTTCACCTCCGCGGTGAGCATCTTCTCCGGAGGCAACAGCCTGCGCTGGATACGGGACAACGTGTTCTGTGCCGCCGAGGGGGAAGACCCCTATGAGGCGATGACCGAGCTGGCCGCAACCTCGCCGGCCGGAGCGAACAAGCTCCTGTTCAACCCAAGCCTGGCCGGGGGGGGCATGCAGGAGCCCTCTCCGCATATCCGCGGCTGCTTCGCAGGACTGGATCTGCGCCACACCCGGGCGGACCTGGTGCGTGCCGGCCTGGAGGGTATTGCCCTGAACCTGGGCGCGGTGCTGGCCGTGCTGCGTCGCTTCGTCTCCCTGGCAGACGAGATGCTGATGGTGGGCGGGGGGAGCAAGAGCCCTCTGTGGCTGCAGATTTTCGCGGACGTGTACGGCATGAAAGTGGTCAAGACGAACATCGACCAGGAGGCCGCCTCTCTGGGGGCCGCGGCGGTAGCGGCGGTGGGCGCGGGCCTGTGGAAGGACTTCGCCCCCGTGGACGCGGTCCACCGCGTGGTCAGCGTGGCCAAACCCGATGCCGGGAATGCCGAAGTCTACCGGAAACTCATGCCGGCCTTCGAGATGCTGCGGGCAGGCCAGGCCGAGCTCGGCAACCTGTTGCAAACCATAGAGATCTGAGAATCTAGGAGGATTGGAATGAAGATCGGATTGTTTACGGCAACCTACCTCGACCTGAAGCTGGAGGAAGTGTGCAAACTGGCCTCCGGGCTGGGTTATCAGGCAGTGGAGCTGCCCGCTTTCGCCGGAAATCCTCACCTGGACCTGGACGAGATCCTGAAGGGCTCCAAGGCGAAGGAGCTGGCCAAGATGATCGGCAGCTACGGTCTGATCATCTCCGCCCTGGCCAATCACCCCGAAGGCCAGATCGTGCTGGGTCCCTACGGCAAGGACACCGACGCGATCTGCAAGGGTACAAAGGAGGAGAAGATCAAGTTCGGCAGCGAACGCATGATCAAGACCGCCCAGGCCGCCAACGCGCTGGGCGTCCCGGTGGTTACGGGCTTCGTGGGCTGCGAGAACTTCGGGCGTTTTTTCCCCTGGCCGTACTCCAAGGGCTGGTCGGACATGGAGCAGGAGTTCGTGGAGCGCTGGGGGAAAATCCTGGACAAATTCGCCGAGTATGGCGTGAAGTTCGCGCATGAGCCGCACCCCAACCAGATGGTCTATGACGTGGACACGGCGCTGAAGAGCGTGCAACTCATGGATGGCCGCAAGGAGTGGGGCTTCAACTTCGATCCCGCCAACCTGGTCTACATGGACATCCACGTGGAGCATTTCATCAACGAGTTGAAGGACAGGATCTACCACGTGCATGCCAAGGACGGGGAGGTGGTGGAGCACAACGTAAAACGCTCCGGCCGGATCCCCCAGGGGGACTGGCAGAGGCTGAATCGCGGATTCCGTTTCCGCATCCCCGGCTGGGGCTCGGTACCCTGGAAAAAGGTGATCACCGAGCTGTCCATGATCGGCTACGACTACGTGATGAGCTACGAGCACGAGGATGTGACCATGAGCCGTAACGACGGCATCACCAAGACGATCGCCTTCCTCAAGCCGCTGCTTATCGAGAAGCCCTACGAGGGACGGCACGACGTGTTATTTCAATAAACAGGAGGAGCCACGAACATGGCGAAGACAATGAAGGCCGCCGTCGTGGAGAAGCCGGGCGCGCTGGCGATCAGAGAGGTGCCGGTGCCTGAAATCGCCGACGACGAGGTTCTAATCAAAATCAAGTACACGGGCATCTGCGGGACCGACTGGAGCATCTACACGGGAAAGTACTCCGCGGACAAGCTCCCCCTGATCCCGGGACACGAGTTTTCCGGAGTCGTGGTCCAGGCGGGCGGCAGGGCCAGGGGCCTGAAGGAGGGCGATCGGGTCACCGCGGACATCAACATGTCCTGCGGCACCTGCTTCTACTGCCGCCAGGGTCAGAAGCTCATGTGCCGGGATTTTCACCAGCTGGGCATCCACGTCAACGGCACCTACGCGCAGTACGCCAAGGCGCCCTACGAGAATGTGCACAAGCTGCCGGAGAATCTGGATTTCCTGACCGGTGCCTTTGTCGAGCCGGTTTCCTGCGTCATCCACTCCTCGAAAGCGGCCAAAGTCACCCACGGCAGCTCAGTGGTGATCCTGGGCGCCGGTCTCGGCGTCCTGCATGGAGCCCTGGCCCGCTATCGCGGGGCGGCGCCTGTCATCGTGATCGCCCACAATCCCAAGAAACTGGCAATCGCCAGGGAAATGGGGGCCGACATCACGATCAGCCTCAACGAGATCGAGGATCCGGTGGCGGAGGTGCGACGGCTCACCGACGGCCGCGGAGCTGATTTCGTCGTGGAGGCGGTGGGCAAGCCCGAGACCTACGAGCAGGCGCTGGAGATGGTGAGGCCCGGGGGAACGGTGGTGGCTTTCGGCATCTGCGGAGGGGATGACACGATCAAGGTCAGCCCGTTCGACCTGGTGCTTGGGGAGAAAACCATAGTCGGCTCCTGCGCGGGTGTTGGCACGGACTGGCCGGACGCCATCGCCCTGCTGGCCCACGGGCGCATCAAGCCCCAGGCCCTGTTCTCCATGGTGGTGCCGCTGGAGGAGCTGGAAGCGGCGTTGAAGCAGCTGCGCACCGACCCCAACCTGACCAAGGTGTTCGTGTCAAGCGAGATCTCCAAGCGCGAAATCCTGTCGAAGTGAGGTAGCCTATGAACCGGAAAATGCCTCTCCTGACCAGCATCCGGATCGGGAACAAGGTCGTGCCCAACCGCATCGCCATCAACGCGATGGAGTGCTGTGATGCGGACACCGGGGGCAATCCGACGGAGACCGCCTTTCGCCGCTACGAGCGTCTGGCCCGGGGAAACGCCGGAATGATCGTGGTGGAAGCGCTGTCGGTGGTGGACGAGAACCGCGGCCGTCTGCATCAACTCACGGCCCTGCCTCAGAACCAGAAGGGGCTTACGGACCTGGTCGCCGCCATGCGCCGGACAAATCCCAGGCCGCTCATTATCTGGCAGCTCACCCACGCCGGGGAACTGTCGAGCCCCGAGTTCTCCGAACGGGTATGCGTCAAGCCCTTCCCCGGCTACGAGGGGCGCCTGCTCACCGAGGAAGAGGTGGACGAGATCCTGTCGAAGTTCGTGCTCGCGGCCAAAATGGCCCATGATTGCGGGGCCGACGGCGTGGATTTCAAGCTCTGCCACGGCTACCTCGGCTCCCAGCTGCTGCGGCCCTTCAACGACAGGAAGTGGAAGTACGGAGGCTCCTGGGGCAACCGCACGCGCTTCGTCTATGAGTTCTACGAGCGGATCGCCAAGGAAGTGAAGGACCCGGACTTCTGTGTCGGCTCCAAGATCTCCGTGTGGGAGGGACTGCCCGGCGGGCAGGGGTCGGCGGGTCCGGACACACCACTCATCGATCTCACGGAAACCCTCGACCTGGTGAAAGGCCTGGAGGCCCGCGGAGCCCGTTTCATCATCGAATCCGCGGGTAACCCCTCTCTCACCCTTCCCCTGGTGCAGACCGACAAGCGGATGCCCGAATACGGCTACCTGCGTTTCTGGTTCCAGAAGCAGCTTAAAGCCGTTCTGAAGCCCCAGACCGTGCTCATCGGCTCGGCCTACTCCGTTTTCCGGAACGGCAAGAATGCCTTCCGCGGCGTAAAGCGGGAGGAGTCCTCCTTCCTGCATTGGGCCAACAAGAACATCCGCGACGGGGTCTGCGACATGGTCGCCATCGGCCGCCAGTCACTGGCCGACCCGCTGCTTCCGGCCAAACTGGAGGCGGGCAAGCCGGAAGAAGTCAAGTGGTGCACGGTTTGCGACAACTGCATCGAGTTCCTCATCCGGCAGCGGCCGGTTGGCTGCTCCACCTACGAGCGGGCCTATACGAAGGAGCTCAAGGAGATCCGCCGGGAGCAGGGCAGGCTGGCTGAGACGAAAAAGCACACCTGAACATCGGCGGGAATGGTGAAAATAGCCTTTTTAGGTGCAGGCAGCACGATATTTGCCAAGAACGTGCTCGGCGACTGCCTGCTGACACCCGCTCTCCGGGACGCAGAATACGCACTCTTCGATATCGATGCCGAGAGGCTCGGTGACTCGAAGATGATGCTGGACACCATAAACCGGAACGTCAACGCCGGGAAGGCCCGGGTGAGAGCCTACCAGGACCGGCGGAAGGCCCTGACCGGAGCCGGCTTCGTGGTGAACGCGGTTCAGGTGGGCGGATACAGACCCTGCACGGTCATAGATTTCGAGATCCCCAAGAGATACGGCCTGAGGCAAACCATCGGCGACACACTCGGCATCGGCGGAATCTTCCGTACTCTGCGTACCCTGCCGGTCCTGTTCGACTTCGCCCGGGACATCGAAGAGTTATGTCCGGAGGCCTGGTTTCTCAACTATACGAATCCGATGGCCATGCTGACCGGAGCCCTGCTCAGGCACACAGGCGTAAAGACGGTGGGTCTCTGCCACAGCGTGCAGTCCTGCGTTCCCCACCTGTTTCGGGATCTCGGCATGAATCCCTCCGGTGTCCGCTGGAAGATCGCCGGAATCAACCACATGGCCTGGCTTCTGGAGGTGAACAAGGACGGCGTGGACCTGTATCCGGAGATCAAGCGGCGCGCCGCCGAGCGGTCCGTACCCCACGCTGACCTGGTCCGCTACGAGATCATGCGGCGGTTCGGCTACTACGTCACCGAGTCCAGCGAGCACAACGCCGAATACCTCCCCTGGTTCATCAAGGAGCGCTATCCCCAGCTCATTGAACGCTTCGCCATCCCCCTGGACGAGTATCCGAGGAGGTGCGGGGAGCAGATAAAAGATTGGGCTCGCATGCGGGCGCAGCTAACTAAAAACCGTGACCTGGGACACGAGCGTACTGAGGAGTACGCCTCCTACATCATGGAGTCGATCGAAACGGACCGCACGTTCCGGATCGCCGGCAACGTGCTCAACTCCGGTTCGATAGCGAATCTGCCCGCCGAAGCGTGCGTGGAGATTCCCTGCCTGGTCGACGGCAACGGAGTCACCCCGTGCCGGGTCGGCGCTCTACCGACACAGCTGGCCGCCCTCAACATGACCAACATCAACGTACAGCTGCTGGCCATAGAAACTGCGGTGACCCGTAAAAGGGACACCCTCTATCAGGCCGCCCTGCTGGATCCTCACACAGCGGCGGAGCTGCCCATCGACGAGATCGTGGCCCTTTGCGACGACCTGATCGAGGCGCACGGCGACTGGTTACCGAAGCTGCACTGAGGGGGAAGGGGTCGCCGGTGCAGATGCGGTCTGGCTGCTTTCCCCGGGCCGGGATCGCTTTCCTCCGGATCTTTCCCTCAGGCGAAAACCGAGACTTCGGGGATCACCTTGATCGTCGACAGCATCGAGTTCGATATGAGACAGTGTTTTTCGGCCTTTTCGATGATCCGCCTGGTCCGATCTTCTGCAGAAGTATCCGCAATGGTCACGCGCGGGTGGATTGTGATCTCGGTGATCCGGTAGCCGTCCGAGGTTTTTTCCAGTGTTCCTTCGGCTTCGGAGGAGTAGGTGGCAAACTCGAGTTTGGAGTTCGCCGCGATGGCCAGGAAGGTGGTCATCAAACAAACCTCGGCAGAGGCTACAAACAGGTGCTCCGGCGACCAGATCCCCTCATGGCCTCCCGGGAACTGTGGAGGGGTGGCAACCACGACATCGGGTAATCCCGGTGAGTGAAGCGTCCCCATTCTTTGGGAGGTCCAGGCCAGGCTGGTCTTGTAGACATGCGTTTCATCGGACATCGTTATTTCACTCCTATTGTATCAGAATATCGGGAAAGCCATTTTTTTTCACCTGCACTCCTCATCCGGGCGGCCAAGAGCCTGGTGGGTGATCCGGCAGAAGGCCTCCAGCTGCTGAGGTTCCAGGCGGCGGGCAAACACCTCCTCCATGCCCAGGGCCCAGCCGAACACAAAGTAGGTTACCCCATCCTGAATTACCAGGTTTCTGGTGGAGGCCTGGTTCTCGGCTTGATACAGGAACTCCAGGCTGCCCCGGTAGTTGAACTCCCAGACCAAGGCATTTTGAGGGAACAGAGCGCGGTCGGAAAGCGGCGAACCGGGGACATCCTTGCCCATGCCGGTGGCGTTGACCACGAGGGAACCCGGCGGCAACCGGCTCAAAATATCGTCGTTGCTCCGGACCCCTCCGACCTGAAGGTATTGGACCTCCGTGGTCGCTCCGACCTGGCCGTGCACCTCCCGGCAGTGTTCCAGCCCGCGCTGCGAACGGCTGGAGATCAGGATCCGGGAAGGCACGTTCTTTCCCTGCTCGGCCCGCATCAAATAGGCGCTCAGGGCGATGCCGCTGCCCCCGGCGCCGATGATGAAGACCTGGGCTTGGGGGTGCTTGGCCCAGTACCGCGGGGGCAGGAAGCTCTCCAGAGCCCTCCCGGCGGTGATAGGGTCCTTGGCGTGACCGTGAAGGGCCCCGTCGCGTTTGGAGATCGACGAGATCTCACCGAAGATCCGGGCGTAGGGATCCAGGAAGTCGAACAGGTCCCCGGCGGCATCAAGAATGTCGATCTTGTGGGTCGTAACCAGCGCGCCGAAGGCATTTTCATCCTCCTTGATACGCCGCACGATCCGCCGGTATTTCTTCCGGGGGCCCCTTACCTCGATGTCGAAGCCGCGGATCGCGGTTTCGGGCCAACCGGCGGCCTCCAGCCACTTCGGGAACAGCTTCATGCTCAACGACCCGGAGGTCGAAACTCCGATGAAGTAGAAGGTCGGTTTCCCCTTCACCGATTCCCCCCGTGCTCCCGCAGCGCCAGGGCCCGCGCCGGGTTGGCGACCATCATCGCCTCCACGGCCGCCTGTTCGATCCCCTGTTCCCGGAGGCGGGGCAGGAAGCTCTCGGACAGGTAGGTGAGGCCGTAGCTGCCCCCATACGCAGGCAACCGCTCCCGGGTGACATCCAGGCCAAGCAGGATTTTCTCTTCAAAGCCGGCTTCAACCATCGTTCTGATCAGCCCTATCTCCTCCCGGTCGGAGTGATAGCGGTGACGGGCGATGGTGTCGTACTCCAGGAAAACCCCCAGCCGGGCCAGCTCCAGGTTCCGCTCCGGGTCTGCGGCCCGGTCCATGTGAGAGATGATTATGGAGGCGGCATCCACGCCTCGTTCCATGAGGAACTCCGCCTGTTCCAGGCCCCAGGTCGACAGCTCCGTGTGGGTCATGACCGGCGCGCCGGAATCCCAATGGGCCCGGGCGGCCGCTTCGAAAACCTTCCGGCAGTGACTGTCCAGACCCTCTGCACCGCTCGCTATCTTGATGATCCCCGCCCGGACAGCGGTGCGTCGGCAGAAGGGGTCGCGCGGGTCGTAGGCGTACATGCCCTCCCGGATCTCCGAGAGGAACAGCCCAGCAAGCTCATCAGCCCCGGCCCGATACATCCAGAAGTCCGCCGGATAGTAGTGCCTGCGGTGCAGCCCGGTGGAAGCGATGATGTTGATCCCCGTCTCTTCGGCCGCCCGGGCCAGGAGCTCCGGGTGGCGGCCGGCGCCGAAGGGCTGGGCGTCCACCACCGCGGAGCCGCCGGCCTCCCTGAATCGCAGCAGCTCGCTCCTGGTCTTTTCGTAGTCGTCGATGATGAGCCTTTCGGCCAGCTCGACTCCGTTTACGGGAAATACAAACAGGTGCTCGTGACAGTGGGTGAAGCCCAGATTACGGGAATCACGTTCTCCGAGAACTGTGCGCACGATAGCCATCGTCTTGTGTTCCTGGTCTCCCGGTATTCGGAGCCCGGGTCAACTGGGCAGTGACTCCCGCCGCCCGGGCAGCTGCCCCCGGCGCTCGTGCTGCTGTCAGCCCCCTGATACCAGCACGGACAACAGGACCGTATCCCCGTCGCTCAGAGGAGTCTCGAGGCCCTGCGGGTACTGGCCCCAGCCGCGCCCGTTCAGAATGTACATGATATCGCGGTCCTCGTATTCGAAGCCGTGCCGCTCCCGGAGCCAGCGGGCCAGATCGGCCAGTCGGCTCCCGGCGGGAAAGCCGACGCTCTCCTCCCGTAGACCGGCCTTGTCTCTCAGAATGGACAGATACTTGACCGTGACGGTCACACCACGAGCTCCTCGATACCCAGGCGGGCGACGGTCTCTGCGGTCGGGACCCCGTCGGCATCCCAGCCTCGGTCCCGATAGTACTCGTCTAGCATCTGGTTGTACATCCCCTCGGTGAGCGTGCGGCCCTCGATCGGGCCGGAAGGGATCGATTCCTTCACGATACGCTCGGGCAGCTGGTCCTCCTTGCGGTGCACTCCCTCGCGGTTCAGGATCATCCGCTCCAGGTTGTAGATTCGCTCCCCGATTTCAATGAGCTCCGGGGTGAAATCGTAGCCGGTAACGATCTTCAGCACATCCATGGTCGGGCTGGCCGAAAAGCCGAGGGAGCCCCGTACCACGGTGCACAGCCCCAGGCTGTCCACGTAGGCGCGGTTGTCCTGGGTGTCCTTGACCAGCCTGCCCTTGCCCTCCAGGGCGAAGCGGTCGTATTGGCCGCTCTGCAGCTCCGCCCGGATCGTCCACCCGCCCACGTTGTGACAGGCCCCGCGACTGGAGGTGCCGTAAGTCAGGGCGTTGCCGTAGAAGCCCCGGGGATCATAGGCCGCGAAGGGCAGACCTTTGACCGCCAGCAGGTAGGGGCTCCACTCGGGATGGCGCTCCAGAACGCCCTTTGCTCCTTCGGCCAGCAGGTCCCCTATGCCCTTTCGCTCGGCGATCAGGCGGATGATGCCCAGGAGGGCATCGGCGTTGCCGAAGCGGGCGTCGATGCCCGCTGTTTCCTCCCTGCCTATCAGCCCCCGCTCGTACAGCTCCATGGTCAGGGCCACCAGGTTGCCCGCGGACATCGTGTCGATGCCCAGCTGGTCGCAGAGCTGGTTTCCCGCAACGATGGCTCCGAAATCGGAGATGCCGCAGTTCGGCCCGAGCAGCCCGATGGTTTCGAACTCCGTGCGGGCTCGAGCCCCGGCGTAGGGCCCCTCCCTGACCTCGCAGACCATGCCGCAGCCCACCGGACAGTTGAAGCAGTGAAAGTTCTTGAGGTAGTAGCGGCTCTTCATCGCCTGGGCGTCGACCTCCTGCCCCCCCTCGAAGTAGGAAGTCTGAAAGTTGCGGGTCGGCATGCAGCCCAGCTCATTGATCACTTCGATGTACTGGGCCGTGCCGTACTTCTTGTGGTTGGCCCGGGTGGTCTGCAGCTCCTTGGAGGCTTCCTTCCAGAGCTTGCGCACCGCCGCGGGATCGGCTACGGGAACGGTCCCGGTGCCGGCCACCGCGATGCCCTTCAGGCGCTTGGATCCCAGCACCGCCCCGGCGCCGCCGCGGCCGAAGGCTCTGTGGTCCACATTGATGTGGGACAGCCGTACCAGGTTCTCACCGGCCGGACCGATGGCCAGGGCGCCGGAGTTTTTCTCCCCCACAGTCTCGTAGAGCTTCTCCAGGGCGGCTTCAGAATCCAGGCCCTTCCAGGGGCGGGCGTCGCCGAAGGCCACCTCTCCGTCCCGGATCGTGAGATAAGTCCAATCCTCCGCCCGGCCCTCGATCACCAGCCCGTCGAATCCCGCCTGCTTCAGCCGTGGACCGAAATCCCCCCCGCCATTGGAGCACAGGTACATGCGGGTCTCCGGCCCCTTGGTGGCCAGCTGGAACTTGGTGGTGGAAGGCAGCCGCACCCCGGTAAGCGGCCCGGCCATGAAGAATACCTTGTTCTCCGGTCCCAGGGGGTCCACGTCGGCACCGATCTCACGGTAGTACATCCAGGCCGCCACACCGCGCCCGCCCAGCAGCCGCTGCCGGATCCTCTCCTCCACCGTCTCTACCGAGTGCCGCTTTCGGGACAGATCCACCCGCAGGATCCTGCCCGTGTATCCGCCGCTAAACATATCCTCGCACCTCACTTTGCTGCTCGTTTCGCTGCTCGTTTGTGCTACTCCCCCTAATCGCCCCGGCATCAGGTGTTCATCCGGCCGTAGCGGGGATTCTCGATCACCGTGGGCTTGCCGTCCCGCTCCACCACCACGTGCCTGAACCCCGAGCTCTCGATGGAACCGTAGTCGTGGCCCGCGTCGCCGGGGTAGACTGGCAGAGATATCAGCGGTTCATCGCCTATGTTGATCGTACGGTGGGCCCAGTAGGGCGGCACGTAGACCACCCGCCCTGGAAGCATCTCCCCCAGCTCGAATTGTTTGCCATCCTCGGTTTCCATCAGCATGTAGCCCCTGCCCCGGATTGTGTAATAAACCTCCGCCGTATCCCGGCGGGCGTGGAAGTGCCCCTTGGTCATGAAGTACTCCTCCCCGATCTTGCCGGGGTGGGTGATGCTGGTACAGAATTGGAGCTCTCCGTCGGCTTCCGGGATCTTCTTCTCGTACACCTCGTACAGCAGCACGTCCCCTTGTTCCTTCAGGTGCCGCTCCGCCGCCGCACGGTCGTAGAACATTCCGGTCAGCTTGCTCAAGAAACGCCGGATGTGATTGTCCGGATCGTCCATGACTCCATCCTTTGGGTCCCAACCCACCGCAAAAGGTCTGGCCACCCGCCCGTTTTCGACTTCGATCTTCATCTGCCTGGCTCCCATCTAGCCCCGAAGCTTCCGGACCAGCGAACACCCAGGTGGGTGTAGGGAGCCGACGCCGCCTTCAGCATGGCGGTGCCGCCGCCGCTTCGGTGCGGAAGGTGATTTCCGCCGCCGCAAGCCCCCCCTGGATCAGGGCATCCGCCAGGGGAAGCGCCTGCTCGGGTGATTCGATGGCTATGACCGGCAGCACCCCGGTCTTGAACAATTTGTCCTGCAGATCCTTGATATCCACTGCGATCTGTCCTCCTACTATGGGTTTGTCACTTGTTCTGTACAGCGTTTAGTTCCGCTTCAGGGCTGCGATGATATTTTCCACCGCCGCAACCGTGGCCCGCTCCACGCTCTCCTGGGTGAAAGCTCCGATATGGGGGGTGGCGATGACCCGCTCGTGTTTGACCAGCGCGTAGTCCTCCGGCGGCTCCCTCTCATAGACGTCGGTGGCCACACCAGCCAGGCTGCCGTCGGCCAGGGCGGCCAGCACGGCGCGGTCGTCGATCAGACTGCCCCGGGCGGTGTTGATCAGAAATGCCCCCTTCTTCATACGGGCCAGCAGCTCCGCGGTGACCACGGGCGAGCCGTCCGGATTGGCGGGCCGGTGCAGGCTGAGCACATCGGCCTGCTCTACCACCTCCTCCCGGGATGCCCAGCGGAAATCCCTGGAGGGAGAGAAGCCGGTGTCGGGGTTGCGACGGTAAGCCAGCACTTTCATGCCGATTCCCAGAGCCCGCAGCGCCGTCTCTTCCCCGATCCGGCCGCAGCCGATCAGCCCCAGGGTGCGCCCCTCCAGCTCGAAGCCCTTGCGGCGCTCCCAGGTTTCGGACTTCAACCCGGCGTCGTGAAAGCCGATCGAGCGGGCCAGGGCGAACATCAGGGCGATGGTCAGCTCCGCCACGCCCTTGGCATTGGCTCCTTCGGTCCTGCAGATCCTGATGCCCCTGCGCTCCGCCGCCTCTATATCGATGTTGTCCACACCGCTTCCGTTCCTGGAGATGACCTTCAGGATATCCGCCGCTTCCAGAGCTCGGGCTGAAACCTTCTCCACCCCCGCCAGATAGCCGAGACAACCCGGAAGGAGCCGAACAAGCTCCGTCTCATCGGGCTGCTGTCCCGGGGTGCAGTACACCACCTGGTAGCCCGCCTGCTCGAGCAGCTGGAGTGAAGGGTGGCCCGACCTGGTCAGGGATCGGGGTGTTATAAGGATCTTTGCCATCGACGGTTCCTTCTTTTCACTCGGTCTCGATCAGGGTCTTGAGACCCCGACCGCTGCCGGCATATTCAAAGGCCGCCCTGATCTCGCTTACCGGATAACGCCCGGTGATCAGGGAAGCCACGTCGATCTTTCCCCCTTCGATCAGACGCAGGGACCGTTCGTAGTCCTCCAGGGAGGCGCCGGTAGTGCCGGTCAAAACAATGCCCCGGTAGTGGATCAGGTTCGTGTCGATCTCCACGAGCTCCTTGCCCTTGGGAAGACCGCCGAACAGGTTGATGCGCCCCTGCCGGGCGGCCATTCGTACCGACTGCTGCTGGATTGCCGGAACCGGGACCGCGGTGATGACCACGTCGGCGCCGATTCCGCCGGTGCGGCGCATCACCGCCTCCTCCAGATCCTCTTTGGCGGAGTTTATGAGCAGGTCGGCTCCGTAGGTTTCGGCCATGCCCAGACGGGTCTCCGATATGTCCGCCACCATTACCGTCCCGGCGCCGGCCAGCTTCTGCAGCTGCAGGTGAAGGATGCCCATGGGGCCCAACCCTACGATCAGCACCGCTTCTCCCGGCCGGGTGTCCACCGAGCGCCAGGCGCTATAACAGCAGGACAGGGGCTCGGCAAGAGCCGCTTCCTCGAAGCTGATATCGTCAGCCATCGGCACCACGTTTCCCTGTTGAATGGCCTTGTCGTGGATCAGGACGTACTGCGCAAAAGCCCCATCGCGGCTGATACCGAAGGCATCGTAGTCCGGGCAGAGGTGGGTCTTGCCCATCCGGCAGTAGCGACAGGTGCCGCAGCCCACATTCGGTGCCACCGCCACCCGCTGACCCTTGCGATAGCCCCTGACCTTGCCCCCGATTTCAACAATCTCACCGGCAAACTCGTGCCCCAGGATCCGCTGCTCCCCGTCTCTGATCTTGAAGTGGCCGTTGGCCAAGATCTTGAGGTCGGTTCCGCACATCGTGGCGGCGCCCACCTTCAAGAGGATGTCGGAGTCGCCGATCCGCGGGGTTTCCGTCTCCAGGGTCTCAATCTTTCCGACACCGCTGAACACCGCCGCCTTCATAATCTCGCGCTCCTCACCCTTCGATTTCCACGGGCCGGCCCGTACGCACCGACTCATTGGCCGCCACCACGGCGGCTACCGCGGCCCGCCCATCCCGGCCTGTAACCAGGGTGGGCTTGTTCTCCAGGATGCAGGCGATGAAGCTCTTCATCTCATCGAGGTAGCCGTCCCTGAAGCGGTTGCGCCAGCTCTGATGGGCGCTGCGCTTGATGACGCCGTCCAGATCGCAGGAAAAAAGCGCATCTCCCCGGGTCTCCCCGATGGAGATCAGGCCCTTGGTCATGACGATCTCGGTTCGGGCGTCGTAGCCGTAGCCCACCGGACAGGTGCCGTCGATCGTTCCGATCACCTCGTTGTCGAAGCGCACCGTGCAGACCACATTGTCGTAGAAATCCGGATGCTCCTCCCGGAGCTCCGGAACCTTGCGGTTCACCGCCTCGGCGTATACGCGGCGGTAATCGCCTCCGGCCAGCCAGCGGGTGGAGTCGAAGTCGTGGCTGTTGACCTCACCAAGCAGGCCGTTGGACTCCGCCACGTTGTAGCTCCAGGGAGGAGGCAGCCCCGGCCCGCGTCCGACACTCTTGATCAACATCACCTCTCCGAGCTCGCCGCCGTCGATGAGCTCCCTGGCCCTGCGGAACGGAGGATCGAAGCGGCGCATGAATCCGATCTGCAGCTTGACACCGGAGCGCTCCACCGCCCCGATCATGTCCTCGGCTTCGGAGACCCGGATCGTCATGGGTTTCTCGCAGAAGACGTGCCGGCCGGCTTCGGCGCAGGCAACCACCAGGTCCCGGTGGCTGAAGGTCGGTGTCACGATGATCACCGCGTCGAAGTCCTTCGAGTCCAGGGCGTCTTCTAGGCGATTGTACAGCTTCGACACACCCAGCTCCCTCCCCCGCTCCTGGAGCACCTGCTCCTGGCTGTCGACGATGGCCGTCAGATCCGCGTTATTGATGTTGAAGGCCACGTTGCGGGCGTGGACCATCCCCGCCCGGCCTGCTCCGATCAGGCAGAATCGTATCTTGTCCATCCCTATTATTCCTTCAGGTCGATCCGTTTACCCTTTTCGGCGGATTCGATCCCCGCCTCGATGACCTGCATGCACTTCATGCCGTCGTAGAAGCTCGGCCAGGCCTCCTTGTCCTCCACGATCGCCTTCACGAAATCCGCCGCGGCGTGAACGAACTGGTGCTCGTAGCCGATGATGTGTCCCGGCGGCCACCAGGCGGAAACGTAGGGATGTACCGGATCGGTGGCCACGATGGTCCGGAATCCTCGAGCGTGCTCAGGATCCTCCATGGAGAAGTATCTGAGCTCGTTCATGCGCTCGAAATCCCAGGCAAGAGAGCCCTTGTCCCCATAGATCTCGAAATGCAGATAGTTGAGACGGCCCCCGGCGAATCGTGTAGTGTTGATGCAGCCGATGGCCCCGTTTTCGAAGCCGACGGTCATCATGGCTCCATCCTCCACCCCGACCTTGCCCCTGGCGCCGCCGGCGGCTCCACCCGCCTGGAAGGTACCCGCCGCCTCATCGGGCAGCGGACGCTCGCTGATGAACTGGCGGGTCATCCCCGTGATGCTGGTGATTTCACCGACCAGGAAACGGGCCATATCGATGGTGTGTGAGCCCAGATCTATATGGGGGCCATAGGCGGCGGTCTCTTTGCGCAGGTGCCAGGTCAGCGGGAAGTCGGGGTCCATGATCCAGGACTGCAGATACTCGCCCAGGAAGTGGTAGATGCGACCGATCCTGCCCTCATCGATGAGCTGTTTGGCCAGCATGACCGCGGGGCAGCGACGGTAGTTGTGATTGAGGTAGTGCTTGACCCCCGCCTTCTCCGCCGCTTCGTACATCTCCCTGGCTTGTTTATAGCTCATGGCCATGGGTTTCTCGGAGAATACATGTTTTCCGTTGGCGATGGCGCCCATGGCGATGTCGTGGTGCATGTTCTGAGGCGCGGAGATGTCGATGATGTCGACATCCTTGCGTTCAACCAGTTTCTTCCAATCCGTCTCGATCTGCTCCCATCCCCAGTGTTCGGCGAACTCCCTCAATGGCCCTTCGCTGCG
>CAZKCQ010000002.1:1720-2905 GCA_964551205.1 uncultured Spirochaetaceae bacterium | reverse complement strand
CTGTCGATCCCGATCTTCATTGATCATTCCTCCTCACATGTTTTTGGGTTTTCAGCGGGTGCCGGCACTATCCAGCATAGCACCGTATTCGGCTATCATTTCGGCGTAAAGCCGTTTGTTTTCCTGGTTGGGGTGATAGACCCTATCCACGTGGACGAGCTCACGGGCCGCTTCGGGCAGGTCCCGAATGTGCCCGGTTGCTTTGGCCGCGACCAGGGCCTGACCAAGCAGGGCGATGTCCTCCCGATTTATTGTACAGTAGTCGCAGCCCAGCACGTCCGCCTTGATCTGATTCCACACCGGGCTCCTGGCCCCGCCTGCTGCACCGCGAATCGTGAAGGAAAGATCCCCTTTCAGTCGCGAGAGGATGCTGTTCTTGTACAGGGCGTATTCGTAGGCCACTCCTTCGAGCACGGAGCGGTAGAAGTGGGCCAGCGTATGAGCGCGGGTGAATCCCTTCCAGTGCCCCCGCATGTTCGGGACACTGGGGTAGCCGCGCCCCTCCAGATGGGGCACGAAGATCAACCCTCCCGAACCGGGGCCGATAGCCTCGATCTCCCGGTTCAGGTCGACGAAGTTTCGCTGCGGAGCGAACTCCTGCTTGAACCACTCCAGGTTCATCCCGCCTCCGTTGATGTAGGACATGGAATACCAGATCTGCTCTTCAACGGACCGGGAGGCATAGACCAGCCCGGTCGGGTCCGGAGAGAATCGATCTATGCTCAGGGCCAGGACCGATGCCGTGCCGGCGATGTCTACGGCGATCCCGACCTCTACAGCCCCTACCCCGAGAAAGCAGGAGGCCGTGTCGCCGCAGCCGGCTGCAACCGGCACGCCTGCAGGGACCCCGAAGGCCTCGGCCTGTTCGGGGCGCACCTCGCCTATGAGGGTGTAGGGCGACACGATCTTCGGCAGCTTCCCGCCGGGAACGTCAAACAGTGACAGAAGCTCCCTATCCCACGTCAAGGCAGCGGTGTCGGAGAAGCCGCTGAAGTGCAGGTAGGTCCAGTCCAGAAAGGCATCTTGGGCTTGGAGGCCGCAGAGCCTGCCGGCCACGTAGGCCGCCGGTTGGACGAAACTCGCCACCCTGGCGAAAACCTCGGGGTGGTTGTCCCGCCACCAGAGGATCTTGGGCCCGTGATTGTAGCTGGGGATGATGCCGGTCTTGCGAATGACAGCGTCTTG
>CAZKCQ010000002.1:0-1620 GCA_964551205.1 uncultured Spirochaetaceae bacterium | reverse complement strand
TTTTCGTGTATAATACAGCGATGCTCCTACTGCGAATCCGTGGGCTGCTGCCCTCCCTCAATCCGGCTCTCAAGAAGATCGCCGAATACATCCTGGATCATCCCCAGGAGGTCAAACTGATGCGGATCAAAGAGCTGGCCGGTGAATGCGGCGTGGCCGAGGCCACGATCTCCCGCTTCGTCAAAACCGTCGGTCTCGGGAACTTCCAGGAGCTCAAGATCAACCTGGCCGCCCTGCCACTGGATGGCGACCGGGCAACCAAGATGGTCTACCAGGAAGTCAACGAAAGCGATCCGGTGTCCACGATTCTGGATAAGATCTTTTCCATCAACAGCAAGGCACTGGAGGACACCCGCAGGATCCTGGACACCCACGAAATCGAGCGGGCCGTGGCCGCCATCGACCAGGCCCGCCACGTCGATATCTATGCCGCTGGGGGATCCTACGTAGCCGCGGAGCACGTCCGCCTGCGCTTCTACCGGATCGGTAAACGCTGCCACACCTACAGCGACCCCAACCAGCAGAGCGTGAGCGCCTCACTCCTGGCCGCCGGCGATCTGGCGGTCGGTATAACCAACTCCGGCCGCACCATCTCGACGGTCAATGCCTTGAAACAGGCCCGCAGCAGCGGCGCGGCCACCATGTGCATCACCAGTTTCGACAATACACCGATCACCGAGCACTCCGACATCGTCCTTTTTACCTCGACCCAGGACTCGGCCTTCTTCCAGGAATCCATGGTGTCACGCCTGGCACAGATGCTGGTGGTCGACGCCCTGTACGCAGCCCTGGCGGTCAAACACTTCGGCACATCGGTGGAGCGGATCGAACGCTCCGCCGATGCTCTACGCAGGATGTTCCTGTAGAATGAGATAGGAATGAACAAAGACGCGAAGGAGGAGAAGAGAATGAAAGCCCGTTTGGTTCCCGTGTATTTCCGCTCCGGCATGGATGATGATTTCAAGAAGCAGCTGGCCAATCTCAAGACCATGCTGGCCGAGGAGGCGGATATCCTCGAGCCGGCGGCGTTGGGCTCGCGGCTCCCGGAGGCGGACGCCGTGCTGTTCCCGCAGCTGTTGGGGGACGCCTTCAAGCAGATGGAAGAGCTCGGCAAGGTCCGCATCCCCTTCGTGGTCCTGACCTCCGAATTCGGCACGGTCAACATCTGGGACTGGGAAATCATCAGCTCCATGACCGCAGAAGGGATGAAGGTCTTCGCCCCCTACACCCTCGAACTGACCCGCAAAACCTGCCGCACCCTGGCCCTCAAGCGTCAGCTCCGGTCCACCAAGTTCCTGGTCTATCAGGACGACCCCGGGGAGGGCATGCAGGCGGAGATCTTCAAGCGTTTCTACTGGTGGGAGGATCACTGCACACAGGCGATCAAAAAGCGCTTCGGGGTCACCATCGTCAAGAAGAGCTTCAAGCAGATGGGGGCGGAAGCCAAAGAGATACCGGACCGGGAGGCGGAAGCGGCCTGGAAGGGATGGAAGCTGAAGACCGATCTGAGCCCCCGCGCCCTCAACAGCGCGCTAAAGATCTACCTGGCGGTGAAAAAAGAGGTGGAGAGGGACCCGGCCATCGGCGGGGTGGGGATCAACTGCCTGAATGAGAGCTTCT
>CAZKCQ010000001.1:0-73317 GCA_964551205.1 uncultured Spirochaetaceae bacterium | reverse complement strand
TCACTGCATTCCCCAGCGAACAGCCGGACAGCAGAACCGCCAGGATCAGGACGCCTCCGATAATCCAACCTTCAACTGCATGTTTTTTCATCTGTTCCTCCTTTAGTGAGAGCTTCTTGGTTGTGTTGCCCACCATTGTTGATCCCACTTGTCGAGGCTGTCAAGAAGATATCCAATCTAGAAAATGGTCCCACCTCGAAAAGCAACGGTGCGGTTAAGCGGAAGGAGCCGTGCGCTCCACTCCGGGGGGCTAGGCAGAGAGAATTCGCACCTTCCCGGTATCGGCGGGCGTATCCGCCCGACAAGCGGAATCTAAGCAAACGGCAGGTATACCGGTACTGGTAGATTCCTCGATTCCGGATTGGAGTTCGAGGCGAAGTGCTGGTAGACGTGCAGGTTTTCGATGCTCTCACACTCAAGCCGAAAGGCTTCGGCTGCTCCGGCTGCAACGAAGAACTCGTCTCCTCCCAAGGCATCCCGAGTGGGAAACATCGAGGCTGATTCCACGGCAAGCGGTTCCTTGCCCTGGACCTGCACCCGCCCGTGGCCGCTGAGCACGATCGCCCCGAAGGCCTGCTTCTCCTGCAGCCGAAGAGCGCAGCCGCTCTGCACGACGGTCTTCTTGGCGCTGTAGAGATCCACGTTTATCGCTTCACTGGCCCGGCCGGTCCGGTAGATCACCCAGCTCTGACCGCCTTCCTCGGAATGAAAAATCTCCACGGGAGGTCGGAAGTACTCTTTGCGGAAGTTGTCCCCGTTGCCGGAGTTCCTGCAGTGCAGCATGGAGAGGATATAGCGGCAGACGGCCTCCAGCCCGTCTTTCTTCACCGTAACCGGCAGGTCTCTGTCTAAAAGATCCGCCGGCATGACCATATCGTTCACCCGGGACTCGGGGATACAGGTTACATCCGAGGCCACCTGGAGCTCGTAGGTGGTCAACGATCCGGGGGCGTGGAGGGTGCAGGGGGGCATGCACCATCCGGTTCCGGGGATCAGGTTGATCGTATTGCCCAGATCGGTCAGCCGGTTATCTCCCCTGAAGTAGTGGCCCAGGTAGCACAGGATCTGTTCGTCGCTGAAGGTCGGATCCACTCCGAAGGGGGAGGCGGGGTAGGCGTTGCGGCTCATGTTCAACTCTTCGGGGAAGTAATAGGATTCGGGCTTTCCGGTCAACCCTTCCGCGCAGTGATCGTCGCAGGGGTGGAGGTGATTGGGAATCCTATGCCAATTATCGAAGAACTTGGGCAGCACGTTCCAAACCCGGTCGTTTCCCAACAGGAGCTCAGCGCATACCTCCAGGGCCTCCTTCAATTGAATCCTCGCCTCCCCGATGATCAGGTAGCTCAACCCGTGATCTTCCGGACACACTTTGTTGTACACCCCGTTGTCCGCGTAGGTGATCGAGGACAGCCAGCGTTCGTTCACGGCTACCTCCTGACTCATGTAGTCATCCAGGAGCTTGATCCGCCGTCCCGGGATGATAATGCCGGGACGTCCCACCCAGGTGGGGGCCAGGTGAAAAATCCCCCCGGTGCGGTCGAACTCCGCTTCAATGACAGAGCGGATTTTTGCCGGCTTGGTCAGTCGTTTCAGTTCAGAGATCTTGCTCATAGCTTCGTAGCGTCTCCCCTTTTCTAGATTGATTGTACCTATTCCAGATTGGCATGGTGCTGCCAAAGGGCCGAAAGATCGGTGATCCCTTTCCTCTTCATGATCATTAGGGCTACCGCATCCGCCAAAATGTACAGCGCCTGTTCGAACAGACTGGTCATGATCTGCTGTGAAGAGATCTCACCGCTTCTGTTCAGCCGGGTCCGGACCGGAAGGTGCAGGAAGACATCGGTCAGGGGGCGAAGAGAGCTGTTCGGATTGCTGCCGATATGGGCGACCCGGGCGCCGTGTTTTTTCGCTACTCCGGCTATAGCCACGGGAACCACGGATTCTCCCGAACCGGAGCCCACCACCAGCAGATCCCGCCCGCTGATAGCCGGCTCGGACAGGTCGCCTACAAACCAGGCCTGAACACCCAGGTGATTCAACCGTTTGACCATGGCCTGTAGTGTTAGGGCGACCCGGCCCACGCCTGTAAAGAACACCTGTTGTGCGGCCAGCAATTCCTCGACGAATGCCTGCACCTGCTTTTCATCCACCTTTGCGAGGGCGCTGCGGATTTCCTCCAGGATGAGGGTCCAGTTCTGTTGGAAATCATCGGCCATCTTCATTCCGCCACCCAATCGCGCCAGTATTCCACCGATGCCCGCAGGTTGTCCAGGTAGCTGTTTTCCTGGGGATAATAAGCCGGTACCCGCAGCTCGAAGGCCAGAAGGATCTCCTCCGATCCGGATTTCTCGATCGCCTGCACGACTTCCTTCCCGCGGATGATGCCACGGCGGTTGTTCTCCCGGGTGAACGGCCAGTGCCTGCTGGCTTCCAGATCGGTCTGCTGGCAGTCGATCACGTCACAGCGGCTGCCGTAGCGGCGGATCCAGGCCAGGTGATCCGCCTCCTCCGGGGTCCCGCCCCGGTAGCGGTGTCCCATGTCGAGGCAGATACGCATCGGGATGGCCATGTCCGCGCAGCGCTCGAGCACGGCGTCGTTTTCCTGAAAAGTGGCACAGCTCTCCCGGGGCACGCTGGTGGCTTCAAAGGTCAGGGCCTGCAAGCCCTGCTCGGATCCATACTCGGCCAGGCGATGATAGGCTTGGATTGCATCCTCGAAGATTTGGCCGCGTATCTGCGGATCTTCATGGCAGCGGACCGTTAAGATGGCAAAACAGGTGCCGAAACTCTTGCCCCCCAGGTAGGCGGTTTGGCGGATCGCCCTGCGGAAGAAGGTCTCCGCCTCACGACGGCAATCCGGATCGGGGTGCCCCAAATAGTGCCGGTGCCCGTGATGTCCCCCGAAGCTGCAGAGGATCCGTACGCCGTTGACATCGCAGGCCTCCAGGGTCCGGTCGCAGAGCCTTCGCTGCAGGTCCCAGGACCAGCTGGGATCAATGAGGTCGATGTTGAACATCACCTGACCGATCCCCAGCTCCCGGCAGATGCGGGTCCACTGTTCAGGCTCGTCGTAGCGGTTGGTGAAGCAGTTGCAGTTGAATCCCAGTGCGATTTTGGCCATCCCTGTTTACCACCTCGTCTATGCGGAATCCGTCTCAGGAGTCTCCACGGGCGGGAAACTCCACCACCACCTTGATGCCCCGCCTGCTCTCGGCCACTTCGAAGGCTTCCACGATTTTGTCGATCGGGAAGACGTGGGTAATCAACCTGTCCGCGTCGATCGTTCGCTCTGCCAGCAGCCGCAGCGCCTCCCCGCTGTCCTCGGGCAGGGAGGATGAGGCCCCGCCTAGGGAAAACTCCTTGTAGTGAAGGGCGTTGGAATCCAAGGTGATCGTATTGGCTCCTTCGGGCAGCCCGCCGAAGAAGTTGATCCGGCCCCTGGCGGCGACCAGGCGGGTAGCCAGCTCCTGGGCTTCCGCCGAAGGTGCGCACACGTAGATCACATCCGCCCCTTCTCCCCTGGTCTCTTCCCGGACGGCCCCTTCCAGATCTTCCACCGACGAGGGGATGATCCGGTCGATGGCAAAACGCTCCGCCGCCAGCTCCAGGCGGGGTCGGCTGCGCTGGGTCAGGATCACCTTGCCGGCGCCCCGCATGCGGGCCAGCTGAGAGTGGATGATCCCGGCGGGTCCGGCCCCGATGATCAGGACCACGTCCCCCTCCCGCACCGGGCTGTTTCGCTGTCCATTGAGGCAGCAGGCGATGATCTCCGACATCGAGGCCTGGCGGAAGCTCAAGCTTTGGGGAATCGGATTAACGAAGCCAAGGCGGAAGATATTCTCCGGAACGGCGAAGTACTCCTCGAAACCTCCGTTGACCTTGTAGCCGAGGGAGGGGAAGGGGTTGAGGCAGACATTGGGTTGTCCTGACCGGCACATGCGGCATTCACCGCAGCCGTGCCCGGGGGCTACACAGACCCGATCCCCCTCCCGGACACCTTTTATGCCTGAGGCCACGGCCTCCACAATACCGGCGATCTCATGTCCGACCACCACCGGGTACTCCGCGCGGTGATCTCCCTTGCGGTAGATGCGTAGGTCCGTCCCGCAGATGGCACAGGCCTGCACCTTGACCCGGATCGAACCGGCGGGCACCTCCGGAATCGATATGTCTTCCAGTCTCAGGTCGCCCTTGGCGTGAATCATGGCTGCTTTCATATTCTCACCATTACTTTGCTGAAGTACATGTCTCCGGCGATCATGTGCCGGATCGTCTCCGGCGCGTCCTCCAGACCGATCTCGCGACTGATCAGTTTTGCGGCCGGAAAGCTGCCGCGGCGCAGCCGATCCCGCACAAAGTCCTCTTCACCGTTGAGGTTATATCCCCAGCAGCCCTGAAGGGCGATCTCCTTGCGCATCAATCGCTCGAAGCTGGACAGGGGTATCACCGTGTCTTTGGTGTCTCTGCCGACCACTGTGATCCGGCCCGAGCTTCTGACAATCTCTATGGCTGAGAGCAGGGCCGCCGAAGAACCCGCCGCTTCGAAAGCGGCATCGAAGCCGCTCTCTGTCGCTGAGGCCGCGCCGCCATCCGACTTTGTCGTGACTCCGAGTCCCCGGGCATCGATTGCTTCCTCGAGCCCGACCGAGCGCGCGGTTTCCAGGCTCTGCGGCCGTATATCGGCAATCGCGACGCGTTTGGCCCCGAACACTCCGAGCCAGAGCGCAATGAGGATACCGATCGTACCGGCCCCGTACACGATTGCATCCTGCCCCGGCCGGAAGGCGGAGCGGCGCAGCACGTGCAGGGCCACGGCGATGGGTTCGATAAAGGCGCCGATGCGCAGGTCCAGCTTTTCCGGCAGGGGGAAAAGATTGTTCTCCGGTACCAGGCAGTACTCGGCAAAACCCCCATCGTTGCGGGAACCGAGGAACTGATAGCTGCTGCAGTGAAACGGCTGGCCGGTTGCGCAGCCTGCACAGCTGCCGCAGGGGATGATCGGCAGAACCGCTACCGCTTGTCCCGCTTCAAACCTTGTCGAGCCCGGCGCCGGCGTATCGACCACCCCGGAAAACTCGTGGCCAAGAATCATGGGGTGATGATACGATCCGGTGACGGCGAAGCGGGGCAGGTCGGATCCGCAGATGCCGGCGTAGTGAACTCTGATCCGTGCCCACCCCGCTTGAACCTGGGGATCCGGCCAATCGTCCTCCACCCGGTAGTCGCCGGGACCGTAGAGGACCAGAGCCTTCAAGAAACACCCTTGGCTGATATGAGCGGGATGTGAACCAGATGGATTATCGTTTTTTGTTGTGCGACTGGTTCTAGCTCCAGTCGGTCGAGTGAGTCGTCGGAGACCAGAACATCGACATCCTCCCAATCGCAGAGCTTGATCACCCCACGTTTGCCGAACTTGGTGGAATCGGCCAGAAGGAAGCATTTGTGGGCCTGGCGGATCATCAACTGCTTTACCTGGCTGCCGGTCATGACTGCATTGCTGATGTAGTCTGTAGAGAATCCTTTTGCCGAGAAGAAACAGCAATCCACCATAACCTTGCGGGCGTTGTCAACGCTGAGGATGCCGTCGAAGGTGTTCCCGTCCTTGTCCAAAACACCACCGAGCACGAGGAGCTCGATGTTCCTTTTCTTGTTCAGTTCCAGAAGCACGTACAGGCTGTCCGTTACCACGAGAAAACTCTTGTCGGTGGCTGCGAGCAGTTTGGCCAACTCCCCGCAGGTGGTGCTTCCATCAATATAGATGGATTCTCCCCCACTCAGGAACTCCATGGCACGGCTGGCGATGGCCTGTTTCCGTTCCAGCTCCTCCACCTGCCGGGAGAGAAAAGACGTATCCTCGTATTGCTCCTCGATTGCTACAGCGCCGCCGTGCACTCGTCTGAGGAGGCCTTCTTCGGCCATCATTTTGATGTCCCTGCGCACGGTCATGTCGCTGACGCCGAGGGTGGATTTCAATTCAGCGATCGAAACGGTTCCTCTTTGCCCGAGGAGATCAAAAATGACGCGTTTTCTCGTTTCGTACATAGACAATCACCGGCTCCCGGAAATTTTTGTCTCATAATAGGCAAAAAGTCAACCATATATTTGTTGGAAATTGTATGATTTTGTTAATTTGTGCTTGACTCGGATTTGGAATCCGTGATCCTCTTGGATACCCCAATTGAATTTTAGCTATAAAGTGAGTAGTTTGGATTCGTCGCCTATGACCGGTACGATCTTCAACATCCAGCGTTTCTCGATTCACGACGGACCCGGCATTAGAACGACCGTGTTCCTCAAAGGATGCTCATTGCGCTGTTTCTGGTGCCACAATCCCGAGGGAATCGGGCGGCAGCGGGAGCTGCAGGTGTATCCCGAGCTCTGCATTCGCTGCGGGGCCTGCGTGGAGATCTGTCCGGTTCACGCCCATTCCATCGTTGACGGGCAGAAGCGCTTCGAGCGCAGCCTCTGCACAATCCATGGTGCCTGTGTCGAGAACTGCTTCACCAATGCCCTTGTGATGGTGGGGGAGCAGATGACGGTGGAGCAGGTCATGGAGGAGATCCTTCGAGATTCTGCCTTCTACAGGAACTCCGGCGGCGGGGTGACTCTCTCCGGGGGCGAGCCTCTGATGCAGCTGGAATTCAGCAGAGCGATCCTGGAAGCCTGCCGGCAGGCGGGAATACACACCGCCATAGAAACCTCCGGCCATGCATCCTGGGACGACTTCGCCTCCCTCCTCCCGCTTCTGGACCTGGTAATGATGGATTTGAAGCACCTGGACGGCCAGAAGCATCGGCAAACCACCGGAGTGAACAACAAGCTGATCCTGGCCAACGCCCGCCGCCTGGCGGAAACGGACACGCCGATCATCTTCCGCCTCCCGGTCATCCCCACGGTCAACGACACTCCGGAGGAGGTGGAGGCGATTGCCCGTTTCGTTCGGGAGTTGAAGGAGCTGAGATGGGGGAAACAAGCGGTCAAACCGGGACGGGGCAACTCCCGGGATTCGGCCGAGATCGCCCTGGAGCTCCTGGCCTTCCATCCTCTGGCAGGAGATAAGTACAGGAGTTTGGGGATGGACAACCCGGCGGCGGATCTGGAGCCGCTGCCGCGGGGGCAAATTGAAAGATTTCGAAATATAGTAGATTCCATATTCTTAAAATCCCGACGAATATAGTATATTACAGTGATTGGGCTATATATTTGCGGAGAAAAGCAATGACAACGCAGCTGAAAGAAAAAACTCTAAGCTATCAAAAGCGGCTTGAGCATCTCAGAGAAGCCAAGCTTGCTCACACTCGGACCAAGCAGCAGATCATCGGTGCCATGGACTATGATGACTGGGCGGTGATCCCTCCCCCCGAGGAGTTGAGGGATGTTGTCTCCCTGATCGGTCCTTCCGGTGAACCGATCACTGATATCCTGATCAAGGGGCTGGAGCTGGAGTCGAATCATGAGAGCGGCGGCTACTTCGGGCCGGCCATCGTGGGACGCAACTACCGTCGTCTGCTCGAGTCTCATCCGGTGTACATCGATCCTTACGGATCCCTGGCCGGCGGGTACATGATGAACTTCTTCTCCACCCGCCAGCCCCATTGGAATCCCGAGCTGCGCTACGATCACCTGGTGCCGGAGCAGGAGAAGTACGGCCTGGTGACCGGGATCGGCGGGGTTCAGCACCTGGCCCAGGATCTTTCCATCGGTCTGGATCTGGGCTGGAGGGGACTGCTGGAGAAGATCGGACGATACAGAACGATCAACGGTTCGGACAAGAAGGGATTCTACGACGGGCTGGAAGACGTGGTTCTGGGGATGCAGAATCTGATCGGCCGGCATGTCGAAGAAGCCCGACGCCTGGTCGAGGTACAGGGAAGCGAGCAGCTGAAGCGGAATATGCTCGAGATGGCACAGATCAACGAGTGGCTGATCGACAGTCCGCCCCGAACCTTCCGGGAGGCTTGCCAGTGGATCCTCTGGTACCAGATGGCGGCCCGGATGTACGACAACAGCGGTTCCCTGGGCCGCCTGGATCTGTACCTCTATCCCTATTACAAGAAGGATGTGGAGGAAGGCCGGCTCACGGAGGATGAGGCGGTCTTCCTCATCGCCCAGAACCTGCTGCGGGTCAGCGACTACATCCAGCTGGGTGGTTATGACGAGCAGGGCAGGGACAACAGCAACCCCGTTTCCTATCTCGTGTTGGAAGCGGTGCACCAGCTGAAGATCCCCGCCAATGTGGCCGTGGCCGTGGGCAAGGGCATCGATCGGGGGCTGCTGAAGCGCGGTGTGGAGATCCTGTTCGAGGACAAGCTCGGTATTCCCAAATTCCTGGGGCTGGATTCCCTGTATCGGGACTATACCAAGAACGGTTATTCCCTCCAGGAGGCGAGAAAGCGGATCTACAACGGCTGTCACTGGTTCGCTGTTCCCGGCCGGGAATACGGCATGAACGATCTGATCAAGCTGAACTTCGCCAGGGTTTTCGACGTGGCCCTGCGGGAGATGCTGGCCGATTCCACGATTCAGCCCGGCGTGGAAGAGTTGTGGGATCGTTTCGAGAAGCACCTGAGGCGGGCCGTGGAGGTGTTGGCCGAAGGTCTGGACTTTCACCTGGAGCACATGCACAGGGTGTTCCCCGAGCTGGTCCTTGACCTGCTGTGCTACGGGACGATGGAGAAGGGCATGGACGTCTCCCAACCCGGGGCGCTCGAATATGTGAACCTCTGCATAGACGGCACAGCCCTGGCTACCACGGCGGACTCCTTCGCCGCGCTGGAGCAGCGTATAGAGGAGGAGAGGCGGCTGTCCTGGCAGGAGCTCCTTCAACACCTGGACAGCAACTGGTCGGCTGCTGATGGGGCGAAGGTAAGGGCCATGATGAAGAACGTTCCCCACTACGGATACGGCGGCTCCAAAGGGGATGAATACGCCCTACGGATCGTCCGGAGCTTCGCCGGCATCGTGTCGGAGAAACCGACCCCCAAGGGCCACAAGATGATCCCGGGACTGTTTTCCTGGGCCAGCACCATTTCCATGGGCAAGCACCTGGGCGCCACACCCAACGGACGCAGAGCGGGAGAGCCTATCTCCTTCGGATCGAATCCGGATCCGGGCTTCCGCAAGGATGGTGCACTGACTGCCTTAGCCGAGGCGGTGGCCGCGGTCCAACCGGGTTGGGGAAATCCAGCCCCGCTTCAAATCGAGGTGGATCCCGGCTTCTCCAAAGAGGAGGGCGGGGTGGAGAAGATGTGCACTCTCCTGGAGACCCACTTCGAGTTGGGGGGCACGGAGATCAACATCAACATCCTGGACAAACAGAAGGTGTTGGAAGCCCACAAGGACCCGTCGAAGTATCCCGATCTGGTGGTACGGGTGACCGGTTTCAGCGCCTACTTTGCCAGCCTCTCCCCGGAGATGCGCGAGGTAGTGGTGCGACGCATCGTCAGCAGCTGATCGATCCCGTTATCTCTGATACTCTCCTGAAACATGGTTGTATTGGGTCTGGATATAGGAACCACCTCGACAAAGGGAATCGCTTTCAACGAGCAGGGTGAGGCTCTGGCTGCCGCCCAGCGGGAATATGACCTGCTTCGCCCCAAACCGGGCTACTACGAGCTCGACTCCCGCCGGATGCTCGGATCGATTCGCGAGGTGATCCGGGATGTTGCCGGACAGGTGGGAAAGGGCAGGATAGGCGGGATTGCCTCTTCCGCCCTGGGGGAGGCGGTGTTGCCGGTGGATCGGAAGGGCAACCCGCTGTCCAACACCATAGTGGCTCTGGACCACAGGGCTGTGGAGCAGGCACAGACTCTGGCCGAATCGATCGATCCGGCGGAGTTTTTCAGGCTTACCGGACAGAGCCTCCATCCAATCGCCTCGATCTTCAAGATCCTCTGGTGGCGGGATCGGGAACCCCGGGTTTTCGAACAGGCAAGTAAATTTCTCTGTTGGAACGACATGCTGGCCTTGACCCTGGGGATAGAGCCCGCGATCTCCGCATCTCTGGCGGCCAGGACCGGTCTGTACGATCTCCAGCAGGGCGGCTGGTCCAGGCGCCTGCTGGAGATCGCGCGGCTGCGGGAAGATCAGCTGGCCCGAATCGTGGCTCCCGGGGAGGTAGTTGACACCGTGGCCAGGATTCCGGCGGAAGATCTGGGGTTGGCCGGGGACTGTGTCTATGTATCCGGGGGTTGGGATCAGGTCTGTGCCGCATTGGGGTCAGGGGCGGTAGCTGAGGGGATCGTCGTGAACTCCATGGGCAGCACCGACAGCCTCAATGCCTCCTACGGCGCTACAAATACCTCCGAAGCGATGCTGGAGTGCCACTTCACCTGTACCCCCGCCGCCGTACCCGGCCTGTACTGTACCAACGCTTTCTCCCTGAGCGGGGGGAACCTGATGGCATGGTTTCGGGATCATCTGGACCGCGAGCGGGCTGAGAGCCTGGCGGCGGAAGGGGGCGGCTACTTTCCGCAAATGGTTGCAGAAGCCCTGGAGAGTCGAAATCCCGCCCTGGTTCTGGCCCACTTCACCGGCAGCGGTACGCCCTCTATGGACCCGGAGTCCCGGGGTGCGCTGCTCGGCCTGTCACTGGCTACCGAAAAGAGGGATATCGCCCTGGGCATTTTGGAGGGGATCGCCCTGGAGATGGCCCTCAACCTCGAGGCCCTAAAGCGGGCCGGAATCCCCCTGCGGGTGATCCACGTCGGCAGCGGCGGGGCCCGCAGCCCCGAACTGGTGCAGATGAGGGCCGATGTCTTCAACCTGCCGGTAACTCCCCTGGATGTGGAAGAGGCCGGCTGCCTGGCCTGCGGCATGCTGGCACTCGGTGCTCTGGATCCGTCCCGCAGCGTCCAGGAGCTGGTCCGCTGTTGGGTAAAAACAGGGGAGCCCGTGATACCCCGGCCGCAACAGGCTGAACATTACGCCCGCAAGCGGGAGATCTACAAGCGCCTGTATCCTGCACTACGGGATCTCAACAGCGCGGCGAGTGAATTCCAGGGATCCTGATTGTATTCCAGGCAATAGATCCCCCTATCCCCTGAAGCGGCGCACCTTTTCCACGAAATAGCGGTAATCCTCCAGGCCGATCTGCGGCGGCACCCAGTGGTCCAGGGCGGCGCAATAGCCTCCCCTCCTGGCCATGAGCGGCAGCACGCGCTCCAGCTCGGCGTCGATCGCCTGCCTGCCTTTGGCGATTTCGGTCTTGTCGATGCCTCCAAGGATCTGCAGGCCGGGAAAATCTTCGCCGATCCGCACCACGTTCATGCCGGCGCGAACCTCGAAGGGCAGAATCCCCGTGACCCCCGCCTCCAGCCAGAGCGGTAAGAGGGCGGTCACGTCCCCGTCGCTGTCTACGATGATGTTCTGTATCCCCAAGCCGCGTAGAAAAGAAGTGAGCTTCTGATAGGCGGGGAGCAGGAACTCCCGGAACATCTGCGGTGAAAGCAGGGGGCCATTGCGGTAGCACATGTCCTCCCAGAGGAAGGCGAAATCGGGGGCGGTTTCCTTTATCGCCCGTTCGTAGACCTCGATATAGAAATTCACCCGCTCCAGGACCATCCTCCGGATCAGCTGCGGGTCGTCGTACAGGGTGTAGAGAAAGGTCTCCAGACCCATCAGCTCCCGGGGGTAGGCGAAAAAGCCGTCCATGTGGGTGCATACCACCGTATGTTCCTGCTCCCTCATTGCGCGGGCCAGCTCGGGCCAATCGCCGGGATAGCGTTTTTGGGTCTTGGCCGCCAAACGCTCCCGCAGCTTTTCGTAGTCTTCTCGTTTTTTGACGGGATAGTCCAGAAACTGAGGAATTGTACGATTCTCCTTGTTGATCCGCACCAGCACTCCCCTCTCATTCCGTTCCAGGCGAAAGTGCTCGTCCTCTTCGAGCACCTTGCAGGTGAATTGGGGAAGGAAGTACTGGTTGGGCAACAGGTAGCCGAAGCGGATCACCCCGAGATGCTCGAACAGATCCTCTCCGTCGCTCAGGTTGTCGAAGGCCGGATAGACGACCCGCCCGGGAAGCCCCTCCCCCTGCCAGCGAGTGTAGGTCTCCTCCCAGAATCCCCACTCCACGTGGCAGAGCCTGTCCATAGGCTCGAAGGCCAGGGCGGCCCGGAAGCGCTCCCGGTTGGTCATTTCCTGCTCACATCTCGACGATCAGGGCTTCGTGGATCTCTGAAACCATAATATCCACCTGCCTTCCTTCCACCTTCAGCTCGGTGGAGGGGCTCCAGGCTTTGACGGATTTCGGGGCCGCCGGCAGCTCGATCCGGGCCCGATACAGCAGCGCTTCCTCCATGGTTGGGCCGGGGCGTACCGGCCGGTCGTCCATCTGCGACCCGCGGGTGAAGATCTCCTTGAGGGGGTTGTAGCCGATCAGGTGGATGATCAGGCGGCTTTCCGGTTGCGTTTTGCCCGTGACCAGGGAGACAGGGGGAGTCTTGGAATCGGGATCGCCGCCGTCGCTGCCGGTGATGCCCCTGCGCTGCTCGTTCACCACCACTTCCACGTTGAGCGGAGCATCCACCGTCAGCGGGGGTGGGGCTTCGGCCGTGACCAGGTTGGCCAGGAGCTTGCGCTGTGCTGCCAGGGTGTATAGGTCCGCGTAAGCGGCGCAGACCCGCGAGGGGGTGTACAGGGAGTGACCCTTGCCGAAGTCGTTGACAATGACCGCGGGACCGGCCTGCCGCCACGGCGGGGTCAGGTGATGAGAGAAAGTCTGATAGGGGGGTAGGGGATCGTGGAAGCTGAGGTGCAGATTCCCGAGGGGCTTGCCCGTGGTCGGCTCTACGATGTTGCCCGGGAAATTGCAGAGGATGTACTCCTTCGCCTCGAGCCCGGAGCCGACCTTCCCGTCTTCCACCCTGAGGTAATGGTTGCGGGTCTCGGTCTTTCCCGTGTAGGTTGCTCCAAGAACATCGGCCAATGCCAGCTCCCGGCGCTGCCGTCCGGCTTCATCGTGCAGGGCCGTGTCTCCAGTGGAAACCAACACTCCTCCCTCGGCCACGTAGCGGCGGAACATCTCGGCTTCCGCATCGCTCATAGCCGCCACGTTGGCCAGGACCACCACCGGATACACCCTCATTTTTTCGAAGGTACAGTTTTCCTCGTGCAAAACGTTGACGGGCAGGTGGCTCTCCACCAGCGCCCTGAAGGCGCCGCCCGCCGAAAGGAGGTACTTGGGCAGATCCCCCCGCGCGTAGAAATCGCGGCTGGAAACGGAGTAGTACAGGGCGGCGAACTTCAGCGGCGTTCCGCCCCAGAGCTCTCCCTTTTCCTCGATCTCACGGTACACAGGTGCCAGGCGGTCGTATACCAGGGGATCCACGCTCCCATCGTGAAGGTTCTGATCCACAACCATGACCTTGCAGCCGTGGGATAGGGCCGTGGTGAGCTCCCACTTGAGGCCGGCCTCCTTCTTCACCGTGTAGTCCCAAAGTCCATTGAAACGGGAGGTGACGATCTCGGCCGGTCGATCCGGAATCAGGTCTTTTAGGAAACGGGCTTCGAAGCTGGTGTAGTGCACCCCGAAAGCCGCCGGATAGGATTCCCCCGAACCCTGTGGGTTGAAGGTGGTGTGCATGATCGGTTTCTGGCCCGCCCGCCAGTCGAAGCCCGGTGAACCGTGATAGTTGAAGTCCATGGGCAGATCCGGTTTGACTGAGTGAACCGCCGCCCGTACGTCCGACACGAAGGAGAGGATCGTCTCATTGCGGAACCGGAGGAACTGCCTCCAGGTTTCGTCCCAGGTGGGCTGTTCGGGAATGTGGTGCCCCGTGCGGTTGAAGAACATCTTCCGGCAGGTGTCGCAGTAGCAGGACAGACCGTTGAAGCTGAAGTTGATCATGTCGAAGTGGATGCCGTCGATGTCGTAGGCCGCCACCTCCTTCAGCATCTCCGTGGTGTACCGCCGGTAGGGGGAGTTGAAGCAGATATAGGGCCAGGGATTGGTGACAGCCTGCCCGTCGGGATGGCGCATGCACCACTCGGGATGGTTTACGGAGACATGCACATCCCAGACCAGGCTGAAGTAGGCCGGAATGGTCAGGGAGGCCTTCCGGCAGGCCAGGATCATCTCGGCCAGGAAATCCCGGTCCTTCATGTTTCGATGACGTTTGCCTACCTGGGTCTTGTAGTAGGCGTTGCCGTAGTGACACTTGGCGAAAAAGTAAAGGGCATCGGCGTTGGCCCTCTTCACGTTGCTGACGATCTGCCCGGCGTCGAATGCGGCCAGGATCTCCGGGCTCCAGTCGGGCATGTGGAAATCCAGATGCAGGCGGCGATAGGTATCCTCGATCCACATAGAAAGTTCCTCCTCTGTGAGTCGACATGCGGCAATCGTGCCGTCGGGCGCTCGGCATTTCGCAGGATCACGCCCATGTAGAACCGCCATCATCATAGTTCACCCATTTCGGCATGACAATATCGAGATGGTCGATTTTGGTTGTTTTTGAAATATAATGTGAATAATGAATTTGGGATTTCAGGACGCCGGGATCGGTTCCCGCAGATCGGGATTGTCCGGTCCGAAGTGTTTCAACATCACCAGCGGCTCCACTTCCGACTCGTTTTCGATACGGATTCCCCGAGCGGCCGCCCGAGCGCCGACGAAGAGCTCGTCATTGGACAGCTGCCCATAGCGGATCAAGGTCGGAGTTCGGCCTTCCACACACCCAGCCGCCCGTGTCCTTGGATCACGATCACCCCGTAGGCGCCGCGGTCATGGACCCGTTGTCGGCGGCCGTGACCGAGCTCAGCCACCGCTCCCCGATTCCGCCTCTTTCGCCCCCCAGTGCGAACAGATCGTCGGGATGAAGCGTCAGTCGCCGACCGGGGATGCAGAAGCTGCGGGGAACCCAATTCGGAGCAAGTCGGAAGATACCCTTTCCCTGCTCAAAAGCCCTTTCAATTTGTGATTTGTTCAACATAAGCGTACCTCCCTGGAAAACCCGGAGCCGGGATTTGCCTTAGAAGCCCGGAGTACCCATTATGCGAGGATCCGTGAACGTACCTTTCTCAATACTCCTCGATGAGTCTTTGGATTGTTCCAGCGATCCGCTCAGGCTGAGGAATATAGGCCTTCTCCGTGATCGGTGAAAACGGAGCCGGAGTATTGGGTGCGGCGATCTGGGTTACCGGGGTGAGCAGACAATCAGGAATCTGTTCGGCGATCTGAACAGCGATCTCCGCCCCCAGTCCGCCCTGTTCGGGTGATTCCTCCACGATCACCACCCGGCCGGTTTTTCTCACCGAGGTTGTGATCAGATCGATGTCCAAAGGCCAGAGGGTGCGGGGACCGGGTCCCGCTCTTTCCAGTACCGTTTCTCCCGCCGCTGGAACCCAGGCCACCCCTACATATCCATGTTCTTGCCGGGCGTGTTCAATTAATCGACTCGGTGGCTGCAAGAGCGCTGCCCAGCGCTATCTCCAATCTGACTATGGATGACCTAAAGAACAACAATCATGCCATATCGACGTTGTCTGCTAAAACGAGAATTGCTGTAGGTCTGATAATTGTATTGACAAATAAAACGAAGTAAGTAATAATGCAAATAAATAATTTAATTCAATTAATTAATAAATTGAATTGGACTTATGGATAATGGTGACGAAACGACAGAAACAGGGAATGAATCTTGAAGATGTTCAGGAAATGAATCGAGCCTTAGTAATCAGGCTCCTTCGAAGAGTGAAACTTTGTTCCCGTGCCGACCTAGCCAAGATGACCGGTCTTAAGAATGCCACAATAACAAATATCATCAACGATCTCATCAGCTGGGGTCTGGTCACTGAAACAGGAATTATTAATGGTCAGAAAGGTCGGAGATCTATCGGCATCACTCTCAACACCAAAGCCTACAAGGTAGTTGGTATCCGGCTCACCAGGAATTATTTCATTGTCGGGCTGTTCGATTTGTTCGGTGCAGAAAACATGGTCCAGCGGGTGCCAATAGACATCTCAGTGGGCTCCGCTTCCGTGATTCGGAAAATTATCGACCATGTCACGCAAGTGCTGGACACATCCCGCCAATTCACGATTCTCGGAATTGGAGCTGCCATTCCTGGTCCATATGTAAGGTCCGAAGGCAAGATTGCCCTCATGACAGAATACCCAGGTTGGGAAATGGTCTCTATCGAAAAAGAACTATCGTCTTCATTCCCTATCCCAGTATTCCTTGAGCATGATGCCAAGGCCGGTGCCCTTGCCGAATGGTGGCTATCCCCTCGTCATATGGAAAACGAAACGATGATCTACGTGGCTGCTGGCCAGGGCATCGGAGCGGGAATTGTAATCGACGGCAGGCTTCTGCGGGGAACCCTGGGGATCGCCGGAGAGATTGGGCATATGAGTATTGACTTTGCTGGGCCCAAATGCGAATGCGGGAACAACGGTTGTCTCGAGCATTACTGTTCCTCAATCGCACTCGTACGAGAAGTGAAGGAAGGACTTATCGATCACCCAGTGAGCATGCTTGCGAAGGACCAATCTTTCCCGGCCATAGTTGAGGCCTTAAAGGGTGGAGACGAGCTGGTTCGCAAAGCGGTGAAAAAGGCAGCATGGTATCTCGGTTTTGGTTTGGTGAGCGTCATCAACGCATTCAATCCCAACACAATTGTGATTGGTGACGAAATGGCCAAACTTGGCGACTTACTTCTTGAGACGGTCCGTAATACCGTTGAAAGACATGTACTTCCCCGTGTGTATCACAACCTTAAGATCGAGCTGAGTTCGTCAACGAACGATCCAGCACTCGTCGGTGTAAGCGCACTCGTGGTAGAGCGTATCTTACACAAACCATCCGCTATTCCGCGATTGCTGGAGGGTTCCGGAAGTTAATAAATGAAAGGAGGTGGAAGAAGAGACAAGAATTTTACAGAAAGATAGTCGAAAAAAAGTGGGAAATCTACCGAAAAATGGAGGAAAATGAAAAACATGCGTAGAAACACACTAATTGTTCTAATTCTCCTTCTGGCAGTTGGCGTTGCAGGTTTTGCAAGTGGCGGCCAAGAAGGAACAGCTAAAATTGAGCTCGAGGTTCTGGTGTGGAAACAAGAAGCCACAGCAACCTATGAGGCATGGGCAAAGGCTTTCAACGTACTGCACCCGAATGTGACTGTAGTCTACAGTGGTGTTGGTAACTACGATGAGGCTGTCAAAGCTCGAATGGCAGCAGGAACTTTGCCTGCGGTAATCTCGATCCCAGGAGGTAATTACGGGTTCATCCTTCCCAAAGCCGGAATCATGATGGATCTTACTGATCAAAAATTCCTCAGCCGTGTGAAAGATGGGATTCTCGACGGACAACGCCTCGACGGTAAAATCTACAGCCTGCCGATCGACTTAGCTGCCCAAGGTTTTATCTACAACAAGAAGGTATTTAAAGACGCAAGTGTCCAGGTGCCGCAAACATGGGACGAGCTGTTCAGCGCTTGTGTCAAGATTAAAGCAAAGGGAGTCACCCCTCTGGTGGTTACCGGTCATGATCAGTGGCCACTTGGTATTGCTGTGATGACAATCGCGACACCGTTTGTCTACGGGCCGGATCCTAACTTCGACATGAACGTTATCAACGGCAAAAAGCACTTCACGGGCCCCGAATGGACCAAAGCCATGGAGATGTACTCCAAGCTGCTGAAATACGCCAACCCGGATGTCAATGACTTGAGTTACGGATTGGGCAACCAGAAAGTCGCGATTGGCGAAGCAGCCATGGTGATTCAGGGCGTCTGGGCGGTGAGTTCGATACTGAGCTATAACAACGAAGCTGAGCTCGGCTTATTCATTCCTCCGGCCCCCGATGGAGCCAAGAAAAACGTGATGATCCTCGGAGCCGATTCTACCATCGGTGTCAACGCGAAGCACAAGGACAAAGATATGGGTCTCAAGTTCGTCGAATGGCTGACAACCGAAGAAGCAGTTAACATATGGACAGACGTGACCCACATCTTCTCGGCTATGAAGGGTGCCCATGCGGACTTCGACCCGGTAGCAAAGGACATACAGAAGTACGTAGATGCAGGAGTTTCCCTCTATCCGTTGCCGAACCACATGTGGTTCATGCCTAACGTTTGGTCGGACTGGAGTGCGAAACTGCAGGAGTTCAACGCGGGAATGATCACAGCGAATGATACCAATCAAACCTTGGAGAACTATCTCCTCGAAGCGTACAAGGTGTACAGTAAATAGAAAGTGAAATGTACGCTGCATCGCCGTCGGTGCAGCGTATCTTCCTTCCGACAAGGTGCGGATATGCTCATTTCTGCAAGAAAATCATTTCTATTCACGTTCCCTGGATTGTTCCTCTATGGGATCTTTGTTCTCTTTCCGATATTCTTCGGCTTCTATCTTTCGCTTACCGACATCTCCAGCTTCGTCGAGAAGCTTCATTTCGTCGGACTCCAGAACTATATTACGATCTTCGGTGAAGAGCGTTTCCTCAACTCATTGCGGGTAACAGTCATTTACGTGCTTATCTCCTCAGTACTGATAAACTCAGTTGCTCTCATCATCGCTATTAGTATTGATGCTTCTTCGAACAGGTTAGTGAACGGGATTACCCGGGTTCTGGTCTACCTTCCGGCGATCCTTACACCGATCATCATCGGATTCATATGGTACTACATCTACAAACTGGGCTTTCCTGCGATCTTTAAATTACTGGGGTTGACTTCCTTGGCGAGCATCCGATTCCTCAGTCCGTCGATGGCTCTGTTTTCGGCAATCATCGCAACGAGTTGGATGAACATCGGTGTGGCGATGCTTATCTACTCCGCCGCACTTCTGGGTGTCGATGCGAACTTGCTGGCCGCAGCCTCGATCGACGGTGCCGGAAGTTGGCGGCGACTGGTCGCGGTCAAACTTCCGCTCATTACCCACGCATTCATCATCAATTTTGTGCATACGCTGGTGTTCGCCTTCAAGCAATTCGACCAAATCTTCTCTATGACCAAAGGTGGGCCCGGAACCGTGACGGAAACGTTATCGATCTATATTTACAAGGTAGCCTTCAAAAATTCGCAGGTTGGACGGGCTTCCGCAGCAGCCTATGTTCTTTTTTTCATCGTCATGCTTGTATCGCTTGTCATTATCGTATCTCTGAATAAGAGGGCGGTGGAGAGATGAGGCGTAACAAGGTTGCATCTGTAGTTCTTCCGCCGATCTTGATTATCATAGCCCTGGTTTTTTTTCTCCCGGTTTTTTTGACGATCATCAACGCGTTTAAGTCTATGGAGGAGATGACCAGACCATTTTACTCGTTTCCTCGACATCTGGCTTTCGAAAATTTCACACAGGTCGTTAAGACCACGCATATGGTAAACGCATTTATCACCAGTGTCCTGGTGGTCTCTCTTTCTATGGTCGGTATAGTACTTTTCACCTCAATGGCAAGCTACGCCATAGTTCGTCATAAGAGTGTCTTTAATCAGGTCATATACATTGCCTTTATATCCGGGCTTATGATCCCCTTTAGTGTTATCATGATCCCGCTCATGAAGGTTGTGGGTGTACTAAAAATTGGTAGCATGGGAGGCTTGATCATTATCTATATCGCCCTCGGAATGTCTCTACCTGTATTTCTCCTCACCGGTTTCATCAAGGGCTCAGTTCCGTTGGAGCTCGAAGAATCGGCGCATATTGATGGGGCAGGCAATTTCAGGATATTCATCTTCATTGTGTTGCCCCTCCTCAAACCGATCATTGCAACGGTCATCATGCTTGGTACGGTGTGGATCTTCAATGATTTTCTCTTGCCGTCGCTTCTACTTACGTCCAAGCGATTTACGATTCCGTTGTCCCAATACCAGCTTTCCGGCCAGTACTTGCAATGGTGGAACCTAATGCTCGCCGGTTTCACCTTGACCCTATTGCCAATTATCGTGCTCTTTCTTTCGTTCCAGAAATATTTCATCAAGGGTGTAACGGAAGGCGCACTGAAAGGTTGACTGTCGCGAAGTGGTAGTCGCCGGGACGCCCCCCGACAGAAAATGCACAACACCAAGGAGATACTGAAATGAGTAAAACACGTTCAAAGTGGTGGAAGGAGAAAGTATTCTACCAAATCTATCCTTTGAGCTTCAGAGATTCGAACGGCGACGGTTTCGGAGACTTACAAGGTATCATTGAGAAAATTCCATATTTAAAAGATCTTGGAATCGGTGGAATCTGGATATGTCCTTTCTACGATGGACCTTTGGAATATGACTTCGGCTACGGTCCGGCAAATCTCATGAAGATAAATCCTCTCTTCGGGACCATAGAAAAGTATCACCAACTAGTGGAGACTGCACATCGAGCAGGCATCAAGATCCTTCTTGAATGGGCGGCGACAAATACCTCTATTTACGGTGAGTGGTTCAAGCAGTCTCGTTCTTCACAAACCAACCCACGGGCAGACTGGTATTATTGGTTCGATGAGATCCCCAACAACTGGGTAAGCTACAGTGGTGGCAGTGCGTGGCACTATTGTCCGGAGAGAAACCAGTACTACCTCGGTCTGTTTTTCAAAGAACATGCCGAGCTGAATTGGCGTAAGCCGGAAGTGCGGGCGGCGGTTCTCGATGCCTTTGAGTACTGGGTAAAGACGGGAATTGACGGTTTTCGCATCGACACCATCGATATGTATATAAAAGATGCACATTTTCGTGACAACCCGCCAAGAAAGATTGACACGCGCGACTTCCTGGATCCTTTGGATCCCGTTCATGGCAGCAAGTACGTTAGGTGCCTCATTCCGGAGCATCTTCAATACGAGCATCGATACGATAAAGGTCAACCGGAAACTATCGACATCATGCAGGAGATGAGAGCTATTTGTGACCGACACGGTACTGACTGCCTGCTGATCGGTGAGGTGGATATTCAGACTAAGTCCGGGCTAGAGTTATGCAGGAACGGCATGTCGGTGGCATTCAATTTCTCACTAGCCTACTCAAGATGGGGTGCCGATAGCTTCCGGCACGCCCTTGCTAACGAAGTCGAACAACTAAACGACTTCCTCTGTTGCAACACCTTTTCTAATCATGATGTGCGGAGAGCGATCTCGCGGTTCGGCACGGGAGAATACACAGAAGACCTCAAGAGGGCGAAAATTCTGGCTGCTCTTACAATAACCCTCAAGGGAGTGCCCATGGTCTATTACGGGGAGGAGATCGGCATGCCCGATATAGAACTTACCTACCATGAGCTTAGGGATCCAATTTCCGCCAATAACTGGAATATTAGAGCCCTCAGAGAAACGAGTAGGAGCCCGATGCAGTGGAACGATGAAGCGAAAGGAGGGTTTTCGAATGGAGAGCCTTGGATGAAATTGTCATCTCCACATTCCCGGATTAATGTCTTGGCTCAGGAAGGTGATACTGAATCGATGCTAAGCTATTACAAGGTGTTGATCAACTTGAGAAACTCGTCTGCGATTCTCCAGAACGGAAATTTTGCACTCGACGAGAAAGATGATCCGGACATCCTGGCGTATCGCAGGAGCCTGAACCAATCGGCGATTTCGGTTTTCCTGAATTTCTCGAATCACGAGGTACGGATCAATCTCCGAAACTATGGAATTGATCCGCAACGAGCAGAAATGATTTTGAAATTGTACGGCAGAAAAAACGTAGAGAAAAACCAGATTTCCATGGAATCGTACGATGTCGCCATACTAACAACCTGACGACAAACAATACAAATAAACGGCGGAGGAAAAATTTGCAGGAACACGCACACCGTTATTTAGCTATAGAACCAAAAGAATATTTGAAACGGCCGCTCGCTCGGCTTCAACCCATCCTCGCAAAAAAAGGCAAGCCCAATATCGACCTGGAGGCCCTCTCGAAAGCGATTCAAGGCTGTGGAGTATTAAATGACGTGATTCCAATTGAATCACCCGAACAATGGGAAAAGGTCATTAAAAATCTGGGTCCGGAAATCGACGCAGTGTTGGCTGTCAGTATCCCGGCTTATCCAACAGAGGTATGGAACTCGCATCCCCAACCCCTGATCGACAGGGGACTGCCATTGCTATTCTGGCCGCTCATGGAATACGATGAGCCCGATTTCTGGCGGTGGTCTGCTCGGGATTTCCTACACTCGCTTGGCGTCGAGGCGCGAATACTCGCGAACGGTCAAGAAGGTCTATCCTACCTTCGGGCGCTCGGCATGAAGCGTTTGCTCAATAACTCCTCTCTAGTAGTGTTCGGAGAACAGAACTTCCCCTGGAACGCTAGTGCTGCCAGCTACCTAGTAACGGAAAATCTTGGCACACGTATCATAGTTCGACCAATCGCCGAAATCCGCTCACGATATCCGGAGGTGAGCGAAGCGGCAATCGACGAGCTGTGGAAATCACGAAAAGGACGCTACATCAATAGTACGGTTCGCAGCGACGAGCTACGACAGGCACTTAGGAGTACCATCGCGATACAGTCCATTCTCGAAGAAGAAAAAGCTCTTGGATTCGGAGTGAATTGCTATGGAGATCTGATCATCAACGGGGGTCGGGACGTTCCCTGCTTAGCTCAGGTTCTGCTCCGGGAAGAAGGCTATATCGCCTCTTGCGACGGAGACTATTGCGCAATGATGAGCATGGCTTTCGTCTCTTACTTCCTCGACCTTCCGTGCATGATGTCAAACATGTATCCCATATCGTATATCGGAGCATTGACCGACCATTTCGGCGATCCTATTTCGCCGGATCCTGCGATATATCCAGACAAATGCTGGAACAATTTAGCGCGAATCGGCCACTGTGCTTTTGTGGGAGTGGTATCCCCCGAAATGACTCCCTCGGGAAAGAGTCTCCTGAAGGATTTCGGCGGAACCTATGAGATCAAACGCGACGGTAGAGGATGCGGTCTTGATGGAGATCTTATCGGGAGCCGAAGGATGACTGTTGTCGAGTTAAAGTTCGATGGCAGGACGCTCCTTGTTACCGGTGGCAAAATACTCGAAACAACCCGCCATAAGAATATGCCCCACTGCGAGTCTACCGCTCTCTTGGAGTTCGATGATCTTGAAAGCTTTGTTGAGAATATCTCACGGGAGCACACGGTTATTGTGTATGGTGACTATCAACAGGAACTTCGAGTGTTAGCGGAAGTGCTTGATCTCACTTGCATATTGGTTTGAAATGGCGTGGTCAATGACAGAACATATAAGCAGCGATATGTATCTCGGAATTGACATCGGCACGAGCAAAACGGCAGCAGTTATTACGGATGGGAACGGGGAGGTTCACGCTGTCGCCGGGCGTTTACATCGAGCCGATATTCCTTCGCCGCCCGGGCGTTCGGAACAAGACGTTAGCATTTTATTCGAGTCATGTTGGAATTCACTCAAAAGAATTCCTCAGGACTTGCGAAGGAGAATAAGTGGGATCGGCGTTACCGGCCAGATGCACGGTGTGGTGCTTCTGGATCGGTACAACGCTCCTGTATCTCCTTTGGTTACGTGGCAGGACAAGCGTTGTCTTGAGGGAGGATTTCTGGAAGCACTGAACACTCGTACAGGGAAATCGTTGCGTAGTGGTTTTGGATGTGCGACCCTTGCTTGGTTCTCCGACTTCAAGAAATTGCCCCTGGAATCCATAAGCGCCAGTACAATACAGGATCTTGTCGTGGCTCAGCTCTGCGGTCTGTCCCGCCCCCTTACAGATCCCACGAATGCTGCAAGTTGGGGGTTGTTCGATCTGAAAGCTTCATCGTGGGATAAAGAAACCGCTTCCGCTATCGGGATTCCGGTTGAGTTGTTGCCGAAAAATGTACCCGATGGGCATATCGCCGGGCACCTTTTAAGAGAACGGGCGGAGTTCTTTGATATACCGGCGGGCATTCCGGTAATCACGGCGGTTGGGGACAATCAGGCTTCGATTTTCGCCACCCTTCAAGAACCGGAGAAGGAACTATTCCTCACAATAGGAACAGGGGCTCAGCTATCGGCGGTATTGTCAAATAACATGCAACAGGTAACACCGAAAGCATACCCCACTTTCGAGTATCGCCCCTACATGGATGACAGGCTGCTTGCAGTGTCAGCGATCCTTTCCGGAGGTTCTGCATGGCGATGGCTAGCAACAGTCGTTCAGGAATGGATGAGCGCCCTATGCCTGGCCGAGATCCCATTGCAGCGAATATACATTACAATGAACGAACTGGGACTAGCCGATTCGTCTGAGGGACTCACCATCAGTCCAAGTTTCCTTGGAGAGAGGAATAATGAAGAACTTCGCGGCTCCATCGAAGGGATCGGTCTGGACAATTTCTCCCTGGGTTCTGTTGCCAGAGCTTTGGCGACGGGTATCTGTACTACACTTCGGGATTTGCTGCCCGCTGAACTACGATCTGAACGGATCAGAATCATGGGAAGTGGGAACGGCCTTGCACTAAATCCGCTGATCCGAGCAGCCGCAGAAAGTGTATTGGGGTTGCCTGTTGTGTTGAATTCAATGAATGAGGCAGCTGCCATCGGTGCGGCGCGAAATGCAGTCCGCGTGCTCCAGAATAGAATATAGACCGGAGAAACGACCTGCCTTCAGAGAAGAATTCAATCGTTGATGCAGGTGTATCAAAGGTAATGACCTTCGATAGATAGCTGGTTAACATGAAGCGCAACAACCATGGTATATAAACTTGGACAGTTGAGTAATTGAGGAGTACTTGCAATGAAAATAGGTGTATTTTCCGTTTTGTTCGCCGATCGGAGTTTGGACGAGGCTGTGGACATTATAGCAGGCATAGGAGGAGAATCTGTTGAACTACCCACCGGAGGTTTTGCTCCCAAGACTCATTGCGATCCGGCTGCCCTGCTGGAAGATGAACAACAAATTAGAGATACACTCGAAAAGATAGAAACGAGAGGACTATTTATCAGTGCATTTGGGTGTTCGGGCAATCCTCTCCACCCTGACAAGAGGATTTCCTACGCTCACACTAAAGACTTACAGGATACTTTGCAACTAGCAGGGAAAATGGGGGTAGAACGGGTCATAGTATTCGCTGGCTGCCCTGGAGATTCAGATGAAGCAAAGGTTCCCAATTGGGTAACCTGTCCATGGCCCGATTATTACGCAGATCTCGCAGTTTGGCAGTGGGAGAAGAAAGTCATACCTTTTTGGAGAGATATGGCGAAGTATGCCTTAAAACATGGTGTAAAAAAGCTCTGTTTCGAGATGCATCCTGGAGATACGGTTTACAATCCAGAAAAGCTTCTAAAGCTAAGAGATTCTGTGGGGGAAATAATAGGGGCAAATCTCGATCCCAGCCATCTGTTTTGGCAAGGAATTGACCCAGTTGTAGCGGCTAGAGATCTCGGAGAGTGTATTTATCATGTTCATGCCAAAGATACGAAGATTGATGAGTATATGAAATCAAAAACCGGAGTACTGGATACCAGGAGCTATCAGGAGCCTTTGAACCGCTCATGGAATTTTAGAACAGTCGGTTATGGACATGGAGCAGGATTTTGGAAAGACTTCGTTAGCATGTTACGCAATATTGGATACGACTTTGTGTTAAGTATCGAGCATGAAGATCAACAGATGTCCGTTATGGAAGGTTTGTCGAAGGCAATGAAATTTTTAAAAGATGTTTCTATTTCTGAAAAAGCAGAGAAACCCTGGTTCGTATAACGATCCTATAATTGAAGATATCGAACTGGGGATTTCTGTGGTCTTTCAACCTGTTGATTTCTTCACAATAGGACACCGCATTTGCTGGAGGTGCTAATGGACAGACTGTGTATCGGCCTCATAGGCGGGGGCTTCATCGGACGAGTGCATGCAACAGCATTTCAAATGGTAAAGGGATTTTTCGCAGATAAGGTGAAAGATGTAACCTTCAAGCTCATCGCAGACAAAGACGACTATTCTGCCCAAAAGGCTGCCTCGAGGGTAGGCATCGATGACTGGACCGATGACTGGCACACACTGGTAGAAGATGAAAATATCAATCTGGTGGTCGTAGCAGTTCCGAATTTTTTACACAAAGAACTCGCGTTGGAAATTATCAATCAACATAAAAATATTTTTTGTGAAAAACCATTAGCTCTTAACGCAGAAGATGCCAAACAACTTTATGAGGCCGCAAGAAAAGCCGGTATAGTACACGGTATTAACTTCAATTACAGGAAGACTCCTGCAGTGTTATTGGTGAAGAGTTGGGTAAAAGAGGGGTTTCTTGGCTCAATATTGTCGTTTAGAATTTCTTTTACACAGGATTGGGCACTAGATAGTGATATCCCATTGGATTGGCATTTTCAAAAAAAATTCGCTGGAAGCGGTGTGCTCGGTGATTTAGGCTCCCATGCAATCGATATGGCTCGTTTTCTTGTCGGGGAAATCAAGGAAGTTACAGGTCGCTTATCAACGCATATAGAGGAAAGACCGCTGGTAGACTTTCCTGCCCAAGGCAGCCCAAAAACCGGAAAAGTCGATGTTGATGATATTTGTAATGTGTTGTTGGAATTCGATAATGGAGCGCAAGGGAATATGTTAGCTAGCCGTGTTGCGCAGGGACGAAAAAACCATTTCGAGTTTGAACTTTATGGAACCGGTGGTAGTGTACTCTTTGATTGGGAACAACCGAACGAAGTGCATTTTTGCTCCACCAGTATGAGAAAGGGACAAAATGGTTTCACCAAAATATTGGTTGGCGGTGAAGACCATCCCTATGGTAATACAATATCCCCAATGGCTGGAATGGGCACCGGATTTTACGAGCCATTCGTGATTCAATTATTCGAGATGATCGACGCAATATTGAACCATAGGAGCATGCAACCCAATTTTTATGATGGCTGGAAAGCGAATCAAGCTATCGATGCAATAATCGAATCCGCGAAGACGCATCGTTGGCACAGTATTGCATAGGTGAGGGGCTCACTGAAAACTTCGCATTCACCTCGTGCTGGTGCGGCTCTGTCTGGAACCCATAGACGGGTCAAAGGTGTACGAGAGAAGCTCCTTAATCGGCGCGAGGTGAACCGGTGGATCTGCGATTCCTTTGTCGAATATCGGCTGCCCGATCGAGGATCTCTTGTCGGTTTATGCCGGTTTCATCGTACATGGCGAAGAGGTTGCGTTCAGGTGTCTCCGGCGGAATTGTGTGAGATGCGGCCAGGATGTATCCTCCTCCGCCGGAGGTCATGACATCCAAGAGTTCGGAAACATGACATCTGACCTCCTTTTCGCTTCCGAAGGGAATAATACCTTGCGTGTCTAAACCGCCCATAAACGCCAACTCATTTCCATATTCACGCTTCAGCTCAAGGGCATCCATGCCGGGACAGCCGGCTTGTATAGGATTAAGAACATCTAAGCCGATTTCTATCAGATCGGGGATGATCGGGCGCAAGGCTCCGCAACAGTGGAATGCCACCCAGAGGTTCGATGACTTCCCTACAGCGAAAATTTCTGCTAATCGGGGTTTGATCAGCTCACGCCAGTAAGCGGGGCTGAAAATCATGCCATTTTAACCGGCCACATCATCACCGGTCCACAGCCAGTCCAAAGGAAACTCATGACAAGCCCGTTCGGCAAGTGTACGCGCAAAGTTGACACAGCGAAGAAGCATCAACTTGGCCAGTTTGGGATTAGCCGCGATATCCAAAAGGGCTTCCTCCAGTCCACGCAGTCGCCAGTACATCTCGAAGGCGCAGGGAGAGATATCGCAACCGATGAATAGCTCCTTTTGTCGCTCAATTACAGGATCCATGAGATGTAAGAGGAAGTCTATCTTGTCCTGCGGAAACGTATATGCCTGCAGCTCGTGCTCCGTCGATCCGGCAAGGGGGAAGCTGACTGGCTGGTTGAATGCTCCTTCCTTCTCCCAGGTGATTCCCCAGAAATCGACATGGCACTCACCGTCCCGTTCGTGAATGATGCCTTCCATCGCATAGTTATTGTTTACCCATGTCTGAAGGATATCGTTCCCCATGGCCTCGCTTACGTCAGAAGCTGGCACTTCCAACAATCTTGCTAAATTCCGTTCTGTGTTTGGGTGGAACCACATAAAGACAGGAATCCGGTCTACTGGTTGGCGTTTCAGTGCGGCATGGGTGCGTTGTTTCGAAGTCATACCGAATCCTGATCAGAGCACATGTTATTGGTAGACGAATAACAAGGGAATGCCACCGGCCGGGTACAGCATTGCCGGTTTCTGACCAAATACTCTCAAAAAAACCATCGAACTAAACCAGTATCAGCTCAACGTTGTTCGCTTGCACCATGTCCCGTTGCGGTTGTGAGATACCACGGTCGGTGATGATGGTAGTGATCTTCTCGAACCCGCAGAGCAGCAGGTTGCCGCGGCGATTGAACTTGCTCGCATCCGCCAGGATAATCAACTCTCGACCCCGCTCGATCATGGCCCGCTCCGTTTTGATGAGAAGCGTGTCCGTGTTTGTAGCTCCCAGCTCGTCGATCCCATACACTCCCATGAAGACCTTGGTTGCTGAATAGTTGCGGAACCCCTCCTCCTGAAACGGATCGAGAATGAGCTGCGAATCCGGATAGACGATCCCGCCGTTGAGAATCACGGTATTCTGGGAGTTCTTGATCAAAACTTCAGCGATGGCGAAAGAGTTGGTGATGATCTTCAGCCGGGCTTCCCGAAGGAACTCGGCCATCTGGAAAGTAGTGGAGCCGCCGTCGATGATCACGGTTTCCTCTTCGGAGCAGAGGGAGGCGGCCTTGCGGGCGATCAACCGCTTAGTCTCCAACAGGATCCCTTTGCGGTACTCAAAGGGTAGCTGCGCAGTCGGCTCTGCGTCATCCACAATTCTCTCTGTCAGCTCGGCACCGCCGCGGACTCGGTGGAGTTTGCCCGTGGCATCCAGTTTGGCCAGATCCCGCCGTACCGTGGCTTCCGAGCAGTGCATCAGATTGACGATGTCCAAGATCGAGGCAAAACGTCCCTGCCGCAGCACCCGGAGGATTAGCTCATGTCGTTCCGGTTCGAGCATCTCTATCTGTCCTGGTCATTCCCTGCCGATCAACTGGTAAAGTCGTCCGATAGTGGCCTCCAGCTCGGTTCCTTCCTCGAACAGGGAAGAGCTTCCAGCCACGAGGATCCGCGCTCCCGCTTCGACCATTAGGGGAATGTTCTTCCAGCTGACGTTTCCATCCACCTCGATCTCGATCTCCAGCCTCTCCGCATCGATGATAGCGGTAAGCTCCTTGACCTTGTCGATCGTATGAGGGATCAGTTTCTGTCCCGCGTAGCCGGAGTTCACGGTCATAATGCAGGCCAGATCGACGTAGGGAAGCAGCGGGCGGCTCGAGTCCACAGGTACGGCAGGATCCAGGGCTATCCCCGGCCGAGCGCCGCAGCTGCGAATCAGCTGCAGGGATCGCAGCGGATGGTAGCTGGTCTCCGGGTGGATGTACAGCGCCGGAGCCCCAAAGGCGGCAAAGATCGGGATGTAGGAGTCCGGATTCTCGATCATCAGATGAATATCCAAAGGAATGTTGGTTGCTGCAGCCAGACGGCGGCAGAAATCCGGTCCCAGGGTGAAGTTGGGAACGTAGTGACCGTCCATGATGTCGATGTGCAGATAGTCGATTCCCCTTGCTTCCATCACTTCGATCTGTTTCTCCAGGTTCAGGAAATCGGCGCACATCATCGATGGAGCTACCTTGATCCTACTCATGTTCCTTCTCCGATTCACGCGTGAGGATCCACAATAACCTTCAATCCCCGCCGTGCCTCGTGAAACTCGAAGGCCTGCCCGATCTCCTGAAGCGGAAACACCTTGGACACATAGCGGGTGGCTCGTACGTCGCCCCTGGCGATCAGCTCCATCGCTTTGTTATGGTGGCGGGGAAGAGAACCGTGGCTGCCCATGACAAAACATTCCTTGTAGTGGATCAGGTTGGAGTCTATACAGAGCTTGGGTTGGTCTTTCAGGCCACCGAAGAGATTCACGTATCCTCGGTGCCTCACCATCTTGATCGCATCTTCATGAGCTTGAACCGTACCTGCGGTAGTGATGGCCAGATCCACACCTTCCCCGTCTGTCTCCCGCATCACCGTCTCCACAAGATCTTCCTGTTTTGTGGAGATGAAACGGGCATCCTCCCGAAACTGCCGGGCCATCTCCAGTCGCCTGGCCGAACGCTGAGCCGCAAAGACTCGGGAGGCGCCGAAAACCTTGGACAGCTCGAGCATCATGCAGCCGATCGGTCCCAGGCCGATGACGCACAGGCTCTTGCCCAGACTGAACCGGGATAGCTCCAGACCGTTGATCGCGCAGGCCAGAGGCTCCGCCAGGGCGGCCTCGTTGAAGGAAAGCCCTTCGGGGATAGGCGTGACCGGCCCGAAGTTCAGAATCGTTTCGTTCAAGAGCATATACTCCTGGAAACCTCCGGGGAACTGATAGCCCACGGCGTAGTTGATGGCACAGTTGGTGCCCATGCCGTTGGTGCACCAGTAGCAGGCGCCGCAGGGCACATCCGCTCCTACGGCGATCCGGTCTCCCTGCTTGACTCGGGTGACCTCGGTGCCCGTCTCGATGACCTCGCCGGCGATCTCGTGTCCGATCACCGCGGGATATCGTACCCGATCGCTGCCGTAGTGGTAGATGCGGATATCCGAGCCGCATACCGCACAGGCTCTGACCTTGAGAATCGCCTGGTTTGGACTGCAAATCGGAGTTTCCACCTCCTTGAGGGTGATCCTGTTCAGCCCCTCCAGTACTGCCGCTTTCATCATGGGTGTATTATAGCCGGTCGGGGCAATAGTTCAAGCAACTTCGATCAAAAATCGGCGCAAATATCTACATATGCTTGAAAAAGACGTAAAACTGCTTTACGATCTTCCCACTGATGAAGGCTCTGGTACTCAAACGGGACAAGCTCATCGAGTTTGCGGATATCCCGATGCCGGAAAAGCCGGCAGCGGATTGGCTGCTCGTTCGCGTTGCCTATGCCGGGATCTGCAGCTCCGACATCCGGCGCGGCTTCGGCGGAGGCGCATATCACTACCCTCTGATCATGGGCCATGAGTTTTCCGGCAGCGTTGAGGAGAGCTCACCGGGCAGCCGGTTTTCCACCGGGGATCGTGTTGTCGTGTACCCGCTTCTGCCCTGTCGGAGGTGCCGGCCGTGTCAGAACGGGGACTACGCCCAGTGCCAGGACTACGACTACTTCGGCTCCCGCCGGAACGGCGGATTCGCCGAGTATGTCTATGTTCCGGAGTACAACATCGTGCCGGTTCCTGCCCATGTCGACCTGCTTCATGCGGCGTTGACCGAACCCTGTGCCGTTGCCCTTCACGGTGTCAACCGGCTCAATGTTCATCCGGGAGATTCGGCGGCGGTAATCGGTTTCGGACCGATCGGCAACATGGTAGCCCAGTGGCTGCGCATCCGGGGATGCACCCGCATCTTCGCCGTGGATATCGACGAACACAAGCTGGAGTTGGCCCGGAAGATGGGATTTATCCCCGTCGATTCCCGGGAACAGGATCCGGTAGTCGTTTTGCAGGAGCACACCGGGGGGCAGGGCGTCGACCGGGTGGTCGAAGCCTGCGGGTTTCCCCGGACATTCTTGCAGGCCGTACAGTCCGCCGCTCGGTTTGCCGATGTCCTCTTTCTGGGTAATATCCACGGACAGTTTGTTATTGGGGAGAAGGATTTCTCCTCTATCTTGCGCAAAGAACTGACGATCCTCGGTACGTGGAACTCCCGAATCGTTCCTTCCGGGCACAACGACTGGACCGCGGCGCTGGACCATATGGACAGAAAGCTCGAGGTCGCCCCTCTGATTAGTCATACCCCGGAGTTGCAGGAGGGTCCTCGAGTGTTCGAACAGGTTGTTGAGAGCAGCTTCGGTTCCATCGGCAAGATCGTGTTTAGGGTTCACCCCTAAGCGGGAGATTTCCGGTCGTACTTAAAGAAGGGAGCGAGATGCAGATCAGCCTGGGTATCAAAAGCGATCCGATCCACTACCGCTACAGCTATGACTGGCTCTTCGATCTGATGGATGAGTTGGATCTGCGGTATCTGCAGCTGGGAAGTTTTCCCGAGCTCTACAGTTTGGAGGACGGCTTCTTCCTCTCCTTGAAAGAACGGGCGGCGGCACGGGGTGTGATGATCAAGAGTTGTTTCTCCTCCTACCGGGAGCTGGGGGGGTTTTTCTCCGGTGATCGGTATCTCCAAAAGGTATCCCGCCGTAACTATGAGCGTTACATCGAAATCGCATCCCTGGTAGGGGCGGATTCGGTTGGGAGTAATCCAGGCTCCGTGTACCGAGACAGGTTGGAGAGCAAGGATCAGGGTATCCAGATCTACCTCGACAACATGAAGGAGCTGATGGCTCTTGCCTGCGACGAGGGTCTGGAATTTTTGTCCATCGAACCTATGTCCTGCCTGGCCGAGCCGCCAAGCCTGCCGGAGGAGCTGGATCACATGCTCGGCACCCTGCACACCCACCACCAAAGCGCAGGAGGTTCGACCGTACCCGTCTACGTATGTGCCGACATCAGCCACGGAGTGGCAGACAGCAGCGGAAGAGTGATCCACGACAACTGGAGCCTGTTCGAAAACCAAATCCCTTTTATGGCGGAGTTTCACCTCAAGAACACGGATGCCAGGTTCAACGCGACCTTCGGTTTCTCTCCGGAGGACCTGCCATCAGGAATCGTGGACCTGTCCCGACTGCGGCGGATCATCGACAGGAATCAGGAAAATTTTCCCCTGGATCACATCGTCGGCTATCTGGAGCTGGTCGGGCCTAAGCTCGGGCGGGATTACTCGGATTACCTTCTGAGGGATAAGATCGTGGAGTCCGTGGTGCACATCAGAAGCTTTTTCCCGCAGTGAGTGAAGTTTGCCGTCGCTATCGCTCTTGCGCAATCCGGGCAACTCAGATAGGATGCCTCCATTCTCCTGGTAGATTTTGGCCGAAATTGTGTATCAATGATCCTCTGGGCAACCACGTTGGCTGGAGGTGGGTCGTTATGGGATTCAACTATTTTCTGCCGGGCAAGATCCGCTTCGGCTCCGGAAAGCTCGCCGAGTTGGCGGAAGCTGTGACGCCCTGCGGTCGGCGCGTGCTGCTGGAGGGTGCGGGCCTGGCGGTCGCGGTCTATGACGAAGCACAGCCCAACCCGAACACGGAGATAGTCAGCGCCGCGGCTGCTGGGAAAAAGACGGACTGTGACCTGGTCCTGGGAGTCGGCGGCGGCAGTGTGATGGACGTGGCCAAAGCGGCGGCCATCGAAATGACCCATCCGCGTAAGAGTTTCGACTATGCCTATTTCCAGCCCCGGCAACCCGGGACAACCACCCCGCCGATCGTCCTGTTGACCACCACCAGTGGCACGGACAGTCATGTCCCCAAGTGCAGCGTGGTCACCCACGCCGAAAAACAGATCAAGACCGGGACCGTGAGCGATCACATCTTCGCCCGGGAGGCGATTCGGCGGCTGGCCTCCGGAAGCAGTCCAAGAGTTGGACGTTCACCAGATCGGGATCAAGGAGCTGGAGGTCAAGGGGATGTTCCGCTACTGCAACGTATACCCCGAAGCGCTTGCTCTGGTTTCCCGTGGGGTGGTCAACATGAAAAAGCTGATAAGCTACCGTTTTACCCTCGAACAGGTGGAGGAGGCTCTGCGCCTGGCCGCTGCCCGCAAACCCGGAACATTGAAGGTCGTGGTGGAGAACAAAGCTTGACTGATTCCCGGGGGCCTTCCTGAGATGTGGTATACGGTCCGCCGCAAGCTGCCGATCGACAGTCTGCTCTACAACTTCCTGCCCTCCTGGTGGCATCGGGGCTACGGGTTGGACTTCGGCAGGGAGTTTGTTTTCGGCCCCGACTACCGGGTGTCCTGCCACCAGGAGATGGCCCGCACGCTGGCACGGCGCTTTCCGCAGCTCGCCATCGGTGACAGCGATCCGGTCGCCGATGTGGTACCCCCCGATTTCGGCAACGCCGCCACCGCGGCCGCGGCGGGCTGCGAGATCGCCTACCCGGTGGACAATTACCCCTGGAACCGCCACCTCGAAGCGGAGAAGGTGAGGGCTCTGGAGGTCCCGTCGGATATCACCTCTGTTTTCCCCTACAGTGAGATCGTGAGCCAGGTGGAGAGGCTGAACAGCCGGCTCGGCCGCACGGAATCGCCTCTTTTTGTTCCCAGGGGAGTGCTCAACGATGCGGTGCTGATCCGGGGTCAGGATTTTTTTCTGGACAGGGAGGAGGACCCGGAGCTGGCGGGGCATCTGCTCGCCTTTTGTTATGGGATTCTCCAGGCCGTGGTTAACTTCAACGCGGCCAACCGACGACCGGAGACGACGATCCTGACCAACTGTACTGTGCCCTTCGTGGGACCGGAGAGCTATACCGACTGGCTGCTGCCCTTCGATCTGGAGATCTTCGCGGTCGCGGAGGCGGCCGGATGTCCCTTCGGCATCCATCACTGCGGTGTTTTCGATCCGTACCTCTCCGCCTACCGCAGGATTCCCAAGGTGGAGTTCCTGGAGATCGGCTGGGGCTCCGATATCGCCAAAACCCTGGCGGGCTTTCCCGAAGCGCTGGTACGCTACATCTACAGCGCCCAGTTCCTTCTCAGTGCTTCTGCAGTTGAAGTCGAGGAGGAGACGGAAAGGATTTTGGCCCGGGTTCCTGCGGGCGACCGTCACCGCTTCAGCCTGTCTGTCCCGGACATCGAGCACGGCACCCGGGACGAAAATCTGCTCGTGATCCTCGAAGCCTGCCTGCGGCAGGACGGCCTGACAGTGCCGAGTCTGTAGCTGAAGGAGGCCGATAGTGGCCGATAAGGGCATGCTCGACGCGCTGATCGATGAGGTGTTCGCGGTAACCGAAAGCAAGAACAATCGAACAAGCAGCAAGTCGCGGAAGCCGGGAACGGCGAGCTTTTTTGTCGCGCTGGAGGAACCGATCGCCGGGACGATCCTTGAAGACCTCGATGTCAACCGCTACTTTCAAGACCCATTCTACTACGCGGAGCACAGCCTGAAGCACAAACTCTGGCGTTCAAGGCACGTGGATGACTGCACCGCCGTTATCGGGCCCCCTGTTCGATGATCATCCGCAGCATAGTTTCCATGTTCTCCACCCTGGCGTCCCCGGGCGTGGCATGGGCCGGCGCGATCACGTAGCCTCCGTTCTTTCCCATGTCCAGGAGCCTGTCGATCTGCCGCCGCACCTCCTCGACACCGGCATAGGGGAGCAGCTTCTGCGTGCTCACCCCGCCCCAGAAGGCCAGCCGGCCGTGGTATCGTTGAAAAATTACTGGAACGTCCGTGACTTCCGGCTGGAAGGGATTGAACAGGTCCACGCCAATTTCCACCAGATCGTCGAGGATCTCCTCCACTTTACCGCAGCTGTGGATGGATACCACCTTTCCGGCATCCTTGACCGCAGCGTACTGACGGGCAAGCCTCGGCTTGAGCAGCCGACGCCAGCGCTCCGCCCCCATGGGGATACCGGTCTGGCTGCCGAAGTCGTCCCCGAAATGCACGGCATCGACCTGTGGACAGGTCTCAAGACCCGCTTCGATGATCTTCAGGTTGAACTCAAGCACCCGGTCCAGCAGGGCTTCGGTGAAATCGGGTCGTTCCACCATGTCCACATACATATTTACCAGACCGCGCAGACCCCAGGACCTCTCGTACAGGCTGAAATCCAGGCTCATCACCTGAAAACGATCTGGATATTGCCTGATATTGTCTCGAAGCACATCGAATCGTCTCCCAAACCGGGGATCCGGCCAGGGGATCGAATCCAGATTCTCCGGTGTGACGAAGGATCGGGGGATGCCGATGTCCGGATCCAGGCTACGGTCCCAGATCAGACCGAACTCGTCTTCATACAGGCCCGAGGCGTCGTGAGTCCCCCATTCCACCCGGATCACCGGGGTCAGCAGCAGATCGTTCTCGATGCGGTCGTACAGTTTCCTGCCGGCCGCTGAGGCGCAGAGCTTTTCCCGGGCGGGCACCGTGAAGTCTACGGCGTAGGGCACCCGGGGTACGTCCTCAAAGGCGAGGGCGCGGTAGACGATTTCCTTGGAATCCATGCGACGGATTATGGACCGACTCCGCACGGTTTGTCCACTGAGCTTGTATTAAATCGAGGGACTTCCGAGCGCTCCATCCCCGGCGGTAATCTTCACTGACGGACAGCCTCGTACATGGCGATGATGTTTTCCACGGGGACGTCGGAGAGGATATTGTGCACCTGCTGAAACACGAAGCCGCCGCCCTGGCCTAGGATCTCCACCCGGCTGCGTACATGGTCTTTGACCCGCCCGGGCTTGGCTTTAGGCAGCACGTCCCGGGTATCGCAGCCTCCGCCCCAAAATACGATATCCCTGCCGAACTCCCGCTTCAGCATCTGCGGATCCATGCCTGCGCTGCTGGTCTGGACCGGATTCACCGCCTCCAGCCCGGCGTCGATCAGGTCCGCAAGCAGCTCGCGGATCCCGCCGCAGCAGTGGAGCATCACCTTCACCGGCGCCAGCTCCTTGGCTCGGCCCCACATGGTGATGTGGTGGGGTTTTAGGAAGCGGCGGTACATCTCAGGAGAGATGATGGGCCCGGTCTGCATGCCCAGGTCGTCCCCGAAGGCGATGATGTCGATGTACGGCCCCACCGCGCTCAGATAGCGTTCCAGATCAACCAGGTGCTGCGCCACCAGGCGCTCGAGGAAGCGATCGAGGCGCTTCGGCTCTCCGGCGAACATGCAGAGATAGTTGTCCATCCCGTACAACCACTCTCCGTACTCGAAGATGCTTCCCCCGAACAGGCCGATGACGGCCCGATCCGTCGATTCCCGCAGCCGCCGCGCCCCTTCAGCCAGCTTTTTATTACCCTGCGGTCCGTCAGCCAGGGGGCCGGGGGGAGAGGGAAAGCGCACCCACATCACCTCCTGCAGCGCCTCAGGCAGTCTATCGAGGTTTTCTTTTTCGTGGAAAGGCCAGCGTGTCTGCTCGAAGTACAGGGCTCCGTCGGGCATCTGGGCCAGGATTATCCCTTCCGAAGACCTCAATACCCAGCGTCCGTCCAGGCGTTGCGGGCATGCCCAGGCCGGCATCTGGCAGGGGGTGCCGTCGGGAAGCGTCCAGTCGACCCAATCCCTCTCCTCCAGGGCGAAGGCCCGCCCCAGCTCGATCGTGTCGACCCCCAGGCAATCCAGAACGTCCTGGTCGATGATCGCCAGCTGTTGAATGGGATCGTAGACCCGAACAGGCCGCGGCACCAAACCCAGGGCCCTTCTCAGCCCCGGGTAGAGCGCGGCACTCAGACCCGAGGAGCGGTGGCCCGAAAGATCCACAGGCAGGCGATCCGCTTCACGGTGATCGAAGGCCGCCAGTATCCGTTCCCGAGATGTCACTGCCTCATCTCCTTTCCTGCACCTATTGTTTTAGGCGAGCCCAGGGTCGCCCCCCGATCCGGGCTACCCACCGAGGGCTCTGCAGAGGGCCAGCAGAAAATCCCGGTTGTCCGCCTGCAGGTAGCTCAAGCGTCCCCCCATGCGGCTGAAGGTTTTGAGATAGCGCACGTAGTAGGCGGCATGATCCGGGGGCGGTTCCCCGTCCTTCTGCCAGTCCCAGCCCGACTCGGCCAGATCGACCACGAAGATCGAGAACTCCTCGATCCTCCGCCGTTGCTGCAGGGCCAGGTTGCGGGCCATGGACAGGGACTTCTCGAAGATCATCGGAGACATCACCGCCGAGCCGAGGGAGATATACACCCCTCCCTCCAGATCGGCGATCGTTTGGGCAAAGACCAGAAAATCTCGTTCCGCGGTGCGGCCGACCGCGGCCCCCCGATTCAGGGGATGGGTGTAGATGATGTCGTGGCCGAACATGGGGTGGGCGGTGAAGGGAACCCGGAGTCGAAAAGCCGCGGCCTGCAGTCCGTAGCGCTTGAAGAGATGCTTCACGGAGAGGAATCCCGGCTGTAAAGCGAAGGCCTCCACGGCCCAGAGCAGGTCCGCCGCTGCCGCGGCCCGCTCGGGATCTATCGAGGCCTGCTCGGCGGCCCCGATCAGCTCGGCCCTATCCGGGATCCTCAGGCCGTCATGCTCGACCAGGGACCCGACCGATTCCCCGTATCCGAAGCCCTCATAGGCTCCCACCAGCAAGGCCAGGTTCAGGTAGCGTCCGGTCTCCTCCCAGATCCCGAAGCTTCCCTGGTGCACGTTCTCCCGCACGTCTTCGGAGCTCGCCCCCTGAAAGGCGAACTCCCAGTCGTGGATGATCCCGGCCCCGTTGGTGGCCAGGTGGGTCAACCAACCCTGTTCGATCAGCCGGATGAGCACCGGGGCCAGGCCGTTCTTGATGGTGTGGGCTCCGAAGGCCAGAACCACCGGCCGCTTGCCGGAGCGAGCCTCCCTGACAGCCCGGGCCAGTTCTTCGATCGCGGCCAGGGTATCCGGGTCCAGCGGACCCGGCGGAGTCGTGGGGGAGACGTGATCCGTCTCGATGAACACCCGATTCCTGCGGGTTTTCAGGGCCTGGAAGCGAAGCCGCCTTCGATCAAACCGGGCAAAGGGCATCTGCTACTTCCCCTTTTTCGGGAACAGGAGCTGCATCAGGTTCCCGGACTGGGAGAAATCCGCCACGATCAGATCTGCCCCGGCCTGGATCAGGCGGCTGCGTTTGGCCAGGTTCATCCCGAAGCGGCGCACCTCGTCGCTGGCCACCCCCACGGCGATACCCTTTCGCTTGCTGGTTTCCTGGATCTCCACCGGCCCGTCCCCGAAGGTCGTCACCTGCTCGCCTTTCTTAAGGCGGATGTCGCCCAGGATGCTCTCCAGCACCTTTCTCTTGGGTTCGTGGGTGATGTCACCGATGGCGCCGTAGATCCTGCCTTCGAACAACCCGGCATAGCCGAGGATCTCCGCTTCCCGCTCCACATCCTCCTGATCCGTTCCGCTGGCCAGGTACAGGCGTACGCCGCGCTGGTGAAGTTCCCGCAGAAACTCCACCGCACCTTTGAGTGTAAAATCCGCCACGGACAGCTCCCGGCTGCGGATCTTGTCAATCCGCCGGTTGACTGCCTTTATCAGCTCCCGGTTGTACAGCGCCTTGTAGCCGTGCTCGTCGAGGATTTCCCCCTGGGGCACACGGCCGAACTCCCGCACCATCTCCACCAGTCCGACCATCTGCACCAGGGTCTGGATCCCCGTGGTCCGGTCGATGTAGCTTCGAACCCGGTCCCGAACCTTCCGGTAGGCGGTCTCCTCGCCCTTCCGCCATCCCTCGCCGAGAATCGAGCGGATCATCACCGGCTCCATCACCTCCTCCCAGCCCTGGCGCAGGGTGGAGATGGTGCCGTCGTTGTCGAAGATCGCATGGGTGATGCGGCTGCCGTGGGGCAGCTCACTTACGATCTCGATTTCGCTGTCCCGGAAATAGCGGGCCTTCTGCGGCAGGGCGGCCAGCTCCGGGTGGTAGCGATAGTTGGCTTCTGCGGCCAGGGTCCGGATCTCCTGCGGGCTGGCCGTGCCGGTGACGAACAGCTTCTGCACCGTCACCCCCGCCACCAGATTGCCGAACTCTGCCGCCACCCCCGGTTTGTTTACCGCCGCCAGAGCAGCCGCAGCCCCGGCCAGAAAGCTGTCCCCTGCTCCCACTGTGTCGATCCGGGAGACCAGCAGCAGGCCGGGGATCTCCGTGCACCCCTCGGCATCGAAGACCAGGCAGCCCCGCCCGCCCCGGGTGAGAAACAGGGGCTTGTTCCAGCGGCTGTACAGGGTCAAGCCGTACTCCCGGGCCTCCTCCAGGGAGATCGTCTGGTCGAGGCCAGGTTCTTTGCCGCAGAGCACGGCGGCCTCCCGGTCGTTGATCTTACGCAGGCAGGGATGGAACTCGGCGCTGTAGTTGCGGCTGTCTACGATCGACAGCAGCCGGGGATGCCCGGCCAGCAGGTCAATCAGTCTCTTTCGGAAGCTCTCGCAGTGGATGCCGCGGAGCACCTGTTGGTTTACGATGAGCAGATCCAATTCGGGGACCCGGCGCCGGAGGTCGGACAAGAGGCGGTCGGCCGTCTGGGGATGCAGATCATTGAAGTTCCCGAAGTCCAGGCGGGGCTGCTCCTCCTCTCCGATGATCACCTTGGTGAACACGTGTGTGTCCCAGGCGCGTTCCTGTACCGGAAGCTCGCTGTCTTCTATACCCGCCTCGGCCATGATGCGCCGCATCTGCCGCCCGAAGGGATCGTCTCCGCTGACCCCGAAGCACCGTACCGTCCCTACCCCCATGGCTTTGAGGTTGGCCGCCACATTGCCGGCCCCCCCCAGGGAGTAGCGCTGCTGGGCCACCGGACGGGTGGGCAGACCCGTTTCAACCGAGGTCTCGGAGGCGCACATGTCGACCTCGAAGTAAGCGTCCAGGCAGAAATCCCCGATGATGCCGATGTGCAGCTTCGGAAGCCCGGAAAGCAGCTTGTCAATTGTCTCTACAGAGGCGGACATCACCGATCACCTACCCGGGGAACAGATCGGCCTCGAGGGCGGCACAGAGGGTGTGATACACGGCCATGTGAAGCTCCTGGATCCGGGCGGTGTCCTCTCCGGGAACCCCGACGGCGATCTCGGCGAGCTCTTTCAGAGCCCCTCCTTCTCCGGTCAGGGCAATGGTCTTCAGTTCCAGGGCCCGGGCAACCTTGATCGCGTTGATCACGTTGGCGGCGTTGCCGGAGGTGCTGATGGCGATCAACGCGTCTCCACGCCGGCCGTAGCCGAACACCTGCTGGGCAAAGACCATGTCGGCTGAAACATCGTTGGCGATGGCCGTGGACAGGGATATCTGGCTGACAAGCGAAATGGCCGGCAGGGCGCCCTGCAGGTTGCGGGCGATCTGTTCGCCCTCCGTACCGTAGAGACCGCGCAGCCGGGCGACCCGGGCTTCAGGCACCGGCCGGCGGAGACGAAATCCCTTCATCAGCTCCCCGACGATATGCTCTGAATCGGCGGCGCTGCCGCCGTTGCCGCAGACCAGCAGCTTGTTTCCGCTCCGGAAGCAGGCCGCCAGCGTCTGGAAGGCGGCTTTCAGGGCGCTTCGGCAGGCAATCAGCTCCGGTCGCTGCTCGAACAGAACCGAAAAATATTTTTCAGACTGTTCTTTCATTTCTGTCCTCGCATACTTCGAGCCTCGTTTTCGTGATCCCCGGCAAAGTAGCACGAAATTGATAAACAATCAAAGCCATTTTAGCATGTGAATCATTCTGAAAATCCGATATCCATGGATTTTCTCCCGACGTATTGTAGCCGGTTTCTTCAACACTATGTAAGATCGAAATTTTTCTTGAGCACGGGAAGAGGATAAGGAGCTGACATGAAGATTGCGATTATCAACGAAACCAGCGCTGCGGACAAGAACGCGGTTATCCTTACCGCACTGGAAGGCCGTGGCCGCCGGCTGGTCAACGTGGGCATGAAGTAACGGGGACGTGAGCCGGCGCCATTGAATCAAAGTAATGTGGTGCGGCGGTCGGTGCGTCAGTTCGAAAGGGCTTGAAGAAACGCCCCCACCTTCCGCACCAGCATCGCCACCTGCTGTCCGGAGATCAGGAACTCCGCTATGTCGTTTTTGAAAACAGCCAAAAAGTCCTGATCGTAGGGCAGAAACTCCAGGTGGTAGACCAGCGGTTCTCCCCTGTTCAGGGTGTAGATCAATTCCAGTACGGCCTTTCCCTGTTTCGAGGGGGGTGAGGGAGCTTCCGCCTCCACTACCAGACCTACCAGGCTCCGATACAGTTCCTTGAACGCCGTCGTCTCTACAGCGGCACCATCGACCAAGTAGGTGACGGCAGCATTCGGCGTCTCGTCCCCGCGGATCAGCTCGATCCGGTGGGACTCCTCAGCGATGCGCAGATCGATCCGATCCACATGATCGATGAAGGGGATGAAGGCAAATTTTTCGATTATATCGAAGGGTTCGACCTCCAGAAATTCGAGGTCGGAGCTCTCCAAAGCAAATACCGAACCTCCCTCGCCTCGCCGGGCGTACACCAGGGATTCGTTGTTGCGATCGCCGATCAGGAGGTAAAGCTCGGTATCGGGGTTCTCGATGATCACCTCCGCCCGGGGCGGATCCAGACCGTATGTGGAGAGGTCTTGAGGATGATCGTCTACGAAGCGGGAGATCTTTAGCTGGACCGGGACCCGGTTGAGGAACAGGGACAGTTTCTCCATAGACACCGGTTGGAGCCCCCGGTAGGGACTGGTCAGCACGTAGCGCGACTGGAGGAAGGGATAGCGCTTAGACATGCTTTCATCGACCTGCTGCATTTCAATGGTCCGATCTCCCCGCCGGCTGATCTTCAAATGCTGGATATGCTGTTTGGCGATACGGGGCAGATCCTTGTTGCGCAGATCATCCGGCGAGTAGGAGAGATGAAGGCCGTGGTTGGCCCAAACGGTGTAGACAGCGGGATCCCCCGCCTTCATCAGGTAGTAGGTGTTTCCAGCCGCAGTGAGCTCGCCGAGTCGCAGCTCGATCACGCTGCCGTCAGCCAGTGTAGCCCTGCCCACGATTTTCGGCGGATCGAGCCCGAACTGTGCCAGATTTTCGGGGTTGGGGTCGATCACTTTCTCCGCCGGCAGCCGGGCAAAGGTGTACACCAGATCTTCCACTGCCGTCGGGTCTATCTCGATCGGGTCGGGATGGTCCAGTCGCCAGCTGCCGTCGGTATTATGCAGCCGCAGCCTTCGCTCTGCCGACACGAGCTCGATGTCCCGCACCGCCGCGGGCTCGACCAGGGAAATCTCGACGTGCTCCTCCGCCTGGACTTCTTCGGCCTCGGCCGGATTCTCTGCAGCTTTCTGCCGTCTGGTGACCACGAAGGTGAGAACGATTGCCGCTACCAGTACGACGGTCAGCCCGATGAGGATGAACGGCCGCCTCACAGATGGCGCCTCCTCAGCCAGATCACCAATCCGCTGACCAGCACGATCAGGGGAATGAGAATGACCGAGATTCCCGCGAACAGGAAGAACTGCAGCTGGTTCATTCTCAGAGGAAACTCGAGCAGGCTCTTTGCGCGGATGGAGATCGTCTCCTCCCTCCCGTGCAGCCAGCTGACTGAGTTGTAGAACAGATCCGCGTTGCCGGGACCTTTCAGCGGAATGCCGATGCCCCGTTCCGGATACAGGAAAAACGATGAGGCGGTCACCACGATGCGGGATTCCGGGGCTTCTCCCTCACCGCTGTCGGTGACAGCCACCGCAACATTAAATGGTCCCCTAAGATCCTCTTCCGAGGGTTCGAGGGAGCGGTCGTCCAGATCAACCTTGCCCCAGGCTTTGGGGGAGGTCACCAACAGCGGCTCTACAGTAACGGTTCGGCGCTTGGTCGGCAGCTCGGCGATCGCCTGGGAGCGGGGAAAGAGCACGGCCAGTTCATCGGTAATCAGGTCGGCTGTTATCGAGTGCACCTCGATGTCGGGGATCAATCCGATCGAAAGCTGGGGCAGATGAAATCCGGGATCCTCTTCAAATACCAGTACACGTTCCAGTTCAATGCCGTAGCTGCGGAAAATGCCCTCGAAATTGGACAGTTTCACACCGGAGGAAAGAAGATCTATCATGAAGAATGCCCGTCCGCCTCTATCCAGAAGAAACTCGCGGATACTGCCCTGCTCCTGATCCGTCAGGTCCTCCCCCGGACTTACCACCAGCAGCAGATCCGCATCCTCCGGAACTTCCTTCGCTGAAAGAAGGTCCAAATCGATGAAGGAGTAATTCTCCTCCTCCAGCTGCTGCAGAAGCTCATACGGCACCTCCTCCTCTCTGTGTCCCCGTAGAACGTACGCCACCGGTGTATCTTCACCGCTCAGATAGAGGATCGCTCCGGTCAGTTTCTGTTCGGCTCGCAGCGATTGAGCCTGGCGGGCAGCGAAGGGGTTTTCCTCAGATGGGGCGCTGTAGTTGAACAGATCGAACTGGCTGAGGACCCGGAACTTCTCGCCCATCTCCACGATGATGCTGTTTTCACCCGGTGTGGATTCGCTGACCCGGTACCTGCTGAGGATACCGGGATTACGGATCGGATCGATGTATTTCAGTTCGATTCGACGCGATGCCGCCGCATACTGTCGCAGGATTTCGTCGATGAACACGGGCTCCTTCCCCGCTTCGAACAAACCGTAGATCGTGACCGGCCGATCCAGGTTTTCCAGGATGCGGATGCTCTGTTCGGAGAGGCTGAACAATTTTTCCCGGGTCAGATCCACGACAGCGGGGATTCGGTCCACCAGGACGTTGACGACGATGACCAGAGCGATGGCCATGGCTGTCACCAGCGCCGCATACCCTCCGTGGCGAAACTTCGGATCCTTGACGGATTCAAGCAGTTTCCGACTCTTCATCTTCCCCTCCCTACTTCCAACGCCGGGCGTCCAGCGAGCGGACGGTCAGGAAGAGGAACACGGCGGTGAAGCTGAGGTAGTAGACCACCGAGCTCAACTTGAGCAATCCCCCGGTAAAGTCCCGATAACGGGCCAGCAGAGAAAACCATTTCAACACCCGCACGATCAAACCGTCAAAGCTCGCCGGTCGAACGACGGAGAGCACGGCGATGAAACCGCCCCCCACTATGGTTGCCGCCGCCGCTATGAAAACATTCCGGATCGTGAAGTAGAGGAAGATCGCCACGGCGACTACGATCAGGATGGCGAATACGATTCCGGAAAAGCGGTCTCCGGGCAGTCCCTGCTGAAGGAAATCCAGGATCCACAACAGGAGGAGGAGCCCGAAGGTCACCACCGCGGCTACAACCTGATTTTCCGTAAGGGAGGAGACGAACAGCCCGATGGCGATAAAGGCGCATCCCAGCAGGAAGATCCCGATGTAGCCCCCGGCGATCTCCGATACGGAAACCGAGCCCACCAGGCTCAGCTGAAGCGGGTAGAGGAGGGTGATGATCAGAGTGATCAGAAAAACAGCGACTCCGGCCAGATATTTCCCCATGACGATGCTGCCGATGCTCAAGGGGCTGGTCAGAAGCAGCTGGTCGGTTTTCTGATGGTGCTCTTCGGAGAGCATTCGCATGGTTAGAATCGGCACCACCACGAGGAATACGAAGGTTATCCCTCCCAGGACGCTCAGGTAGTTCGGGCTTTGGGGAATGAGGTTGTCGGACATGAAGAAGATGCCGGTGATGAGCAGAAAGATGCCCATGAAGATGAAGCCGGTGATGCTTTTGAAGAAGGCGGAGAGCTCTCGGGTGAATACGGCGAGCATGGTCAGGATACCCCCTTCTCATCGGTGGTCAGCTGGATGAAGATGTCCTCCAGGCTATAGTCTACAGACCGCATCATCAGGATCGGAAGGTCGTGTTCAGCCATCTCCCGAAACAGCGGTCTGCGGATGTCCTGGTCCTCGTTCGCCTCGATTAAGAGGTCGATCGTGTCGGGCTCCCGGCAGCCCGCCGATTCCGCCGATTTGACGCTCGGAATGGAGCGGCAGATTTTCAGAGCCTCTTTTTCGCTTCCGGCCACCCGGATCGCCAAGCGGCTGCGCCCGCTCAGCCCGGCGGACAGGTTTTCGATCGTGTCTTCGGCCACGATCCTGCCCCGGTGGATAATGAGAACCCGCTGGCAGATTTCCGTAACCTCGGGAAGGATGTGGGAGCTCAGGATGATGGTTCGCTCGTGTCCCAGCTCTTTGATCAGGTTGCGGATCTCGATGATCTGTTTGGGGTCCAGGCCGATGGTGGGCTCATCCAGGATCAGCACCGGAGGATCGCCGATCAGGGCCTGCGCAAGGCCGACCCGTTGGCGGTACCCCTTGGACAGATTTTTGATGAGCCGCCCCCGAACATCGGCGATCTTCACCAGATCCATGATCGTATCCAGGTTCCCTTGCCGTTGCGCCTTCCCGACCCGCTTGATTTTTGCCGCGAAGCCCAAATATTCCCGAACCGTCATATCCAGGTACAGGGGAGGAGCTTCGGGCAGGTAGCCGATTGTCCGCTTCACTTCCAACGGATTCTCGAGGATGTCATACCCGGCGACCGTGGCTTTGCCTTCCGTGGCCGAGATGTAGCCGGTGATGATGTTCATGGTTGTGGTCTTACCGGCGCCGTTGGGTCCTAGAAAGCCCACGATCTCGCCTTCCTCCACTTTGAAGCTGATAGCATCGACGGCGGTATGCTGTCCGTAGCGCTTGCTCAAGCCCTGTACGACTATCATTCCAGGCGTCTCCCCTAAAGATGTGCGTCCTGTCTGTCCTGAAGTAAACAGAAAACTCTTCTATTTTTCAACCAATTCCACCTGTTACGACTGATTTTATCGCACGGAATAAAAAATGTTGTTATCCGGGGTCCTGGTTATCTTTTTTGGATGCCGTGACCGTATGTTTTCTTGTCGGTTCTTTTCATCTGTTGCAAGCCGCCGGTTTCGATCCAGTCCTTGATATAGCGCAGTGAATCGTCTATTCCGAATTTCGGCTCGTAACCGATCAACTCCTTGGCTTTGTGCATGCTGAAGCATAGTTGTTTGCCTTGAGCCATACTCCAGGGATAGCCGAATTCAACCTTGATACCCGGTACGATATCTGCTATAGCCCTGGCAAAGTCCGATCCTCTTGTTGAGCGCGGTCCGCAGCAATTGAAGATATGACCGATTGCCTTTTGACGCTCTGCCGCGGCGACGAACATACGGGCTACATCTCTGATATCCACGTAATGGCACATCTCATCCCCCGAAAAATGGGGTATCTGAACCGATTTACCCTCCGCCATCTGTTCGGCGAAATCACGCCACCCTCTGCCTCCCCCTCTCCCCGCCGGACCCACTACGGCGGTCAGGCGCAGGATCACCGCGGGTACATCGTACTGCCGAAAATAGGTAAGAGATAGAAGCTCCTGCATATGTTTTGAGGTGGAATACATGTCTTTGGGACGGCAGGGGTGATCTTCGTCAACGGGCAGGTAGTCGGGCGGATTGAATTCGGTAGCCGGGTACCATTCATAGGCGGATATGCTGCTGGCCAGCACAAAACGCTGCACTTCCATCCTGCGTGCTATTTCCAAGATATTCTGTAATCCATTCACGTTGACCTGAATCATTTCCCGGGGATTACCCGTATCACCAGGAAGGGAGGCCAGATGCATGATCGTGTCAAACGAGTAATCTTTGACCGCATCATCGAGGGCGGCCGCGTCGGTTATATCCGCCCTGATAAATTGCCCGTTTTCAGGAGGCTTGGATCGACCCAGCCCGACAACCTCCACTCCCTTTTCCTCTAGTTGTTTTACAAGTTCTCCTCCCACGAAACCGGCGGCCCCGGTAACAAGCACCTTTTTCATTGCTCTACTCCTCCAGCGGCAGAGGTTTGTAATATTTCGGAACGATTTCTTCCTCCAAAGGAAGATCAACCCACCGTCCGCTCTCCTGGCTCTTCAACACTGCACACATGACCTCGACGGCCCGGGCGCCGTCCTCCCCTGAGGTCAAGGGTTGCTTGTTGTTGGTTATGCAGTCCAGGAAATGGTCGAGCATGCGTTCGTAGTTATTCGGATGGCGGGGCGGACAAATCGGTACCCACCGCTTCCTTACGCTTTCGTTCTGTATATCTTCGACCCAGAACAGCTCCGGCCAGCGATAGTTTTTGAGCACCTGGGGCAACGTGTGGAGCGAGTATTCCTTGTTTGTATACACGGCCATAGGCCAGGTCTGAAACGGATTTGTTGCATCGGTGCAAGTGAAGATGGTCCCTTCGGTTCCGCACAGCTCCGTGTTCTGGTTCACCGCCGGTGAAAATCGATTACAGCTGACCGTCCCGAATGCTCCGTTTTCGAGCTCCAGCATCATGAGCGCGGTATCGTCGTTCTTCGTATAGCTTTCCGGCATGGCTAGACGCTTGGCAACACCTACGACCCGCTTTACCCTGCTTCCATTCAGCCACACGAGTAAATCAATCGCATGTGCCCCGGTGTCGTTCAACGCCGCGCCGCCGGTCATCGCCGCATCCAGTCGAAAACCCGTCTTGGCCACATGATTTTGATACAGGTACCAGTGTTCGTGCAGGCAAGATCGGCTCATCAGGAGCTCCCCGATCACACCCGCCTCGATCAGCTCTTTTGCCCATTGATTGTGAATCCAATAGCGGCGGTCACAACCCACCATCAGCTTCACCTTTGCCTTTTTGCAGGCTTCGACCATTTCCCAGGCTTCCCTGTTGGTGCCGGCCATGGGTTTTTCCACCAGCACATCTACGCCGGCCTTTGCTGCGGCCACAACCTGATTGCGATGGAAATTATTGGGGGTAGCGATAATGACCGCATCTAGATCGGTCTCGGAAAACATATCCCGGTAGTCGTGGTACCATTTGGCCGCATCCCACTTCTTCGCCAGGCTCTCCGCCCTGTCCGAGTCGACATCGCAGAGCGCTTCCAATTTTACCTGCTCGCATTTGGCGATTGAGGGAAGATGGGCGATTTCCGCGATGCTTCCGCATCCGACAATTCCGATTTTTTTGATCTCTTCCATGGGGCTGCTCCTCTATTGTCAATTTCACTTTCAGGCTGTTTTATCTCTTTCTTTTTCCTTCAACAAATTCTTTCAGATGGGAAAACGCCACATCATCGGGTATCTGCTTCGGGGGATGCTTGCACAGGAATGAACAGGCGGAATCCAGAACTCCGGAGATGCCTCTGTCGCGGGCCAGCTTGATATAGCGGATCATATCCACCATTACACCGGCGAAATTCGCACTGTCCTCTACCTCCAGCTTGGCTTCAAGATGCAGCGGCGTATTCCCGAAATTGCTCGCATCGAAATAGAAAATCGAAGTCTTCCGGTCTTTCATCAATTCGACAAAGGTAAAACCCGTCGACATTGTAACGGGGTAAGGCATAAGGGAGGTCACGGCCTCTTTTTTTGTTTTGTGCTTACTCTCGCCTCTGGCAAGCAGGTTGGCGAAATCCGTATTCCCCGCATAGTTGATTTGATAGGTGTTCTGCAGATGAATTCCCCGCATATTCATGAGTACAGCCAGGGCCCGATGGATCGCCGTACCGCCCAGCTGACTTTTCACATCGTCACCGATAACCGGCACACCGTTGTCTCGAGCCGCCTTCTGATACTCGGGATCGCTGACAATAAGTGTAGGCATTCCGTTGACAAAGCCGATTTTTGCTCCCTCGATCGCAGCTTCCGCGAATGAGCGGGCCGCCTGATGGGATTCCGTCGGTATGAGATTGAGAAGCATGTCGGCCCCGCTCTCTATCAACACTTGCGTCATATCGCTCGGCTTCTCCGAGGATACCTCGTAGAATCGGGCCAGATGCGGCGGATTTCCGTCAAGAACCGGGGCCATCTTGACTCTGACACCGTAGCGACCAACCTGCACGTTCGGATATCGATAGGCCATGTTCGGTTCGGCGAACATGGCTACGCTCAGATCCTTTCCTACTTTGGCCGCGTTGATGTCGAAAGCGGCCACAGGTTCGATGTCCTGAACTCTGAATCCACCGATGTCAACATTCATCAGGCCACGTGAGTCCTCGGGATGTTGTTTGTAATACTCTATTCCGTGTAAGAGAGCCTGGGCGCAGTTTCCCACACCGGCAATCGCTATCCTGATTTTCCCCTTCATGATCTCCCCCAATAGGTATCTAGTGCGCCAAAAAAAGGATTGTTCCCGATCGAATCCTAAAGTTGCCCCAATCTTCTCCGTACTTGATCGAAATCCGGAATCCGGTCGATATTCACACCGCCGCTTTTTTCTATCAGCAGTGAGGCCGTTGAACCGGCAAACAAACCCGCCTTGTAGAGATCTCCGGTGTTCAGATACTCCAACAAAAATGCCGCCATGAACACATCCCCTGCCCCTGTGGTATCGATCACCCGTGCCGGCGCAGCGGGGATTCTTGTCGTTCCTTCGCTGGAAGCAATTACCGCGCCCCGTTCCCCGAGGGTCATGACCGCTATTTTTATACCGCTATCCAGTAGTTGTTCGAGTGCCCGCTCTTCGGTCAAACCGCTGTCTCCGAACAGGTGATAGCAGTCTTCGAGGCTGGCCTTTCCGATATCGATATTCTCCGTATATGAGCGTAGAATCCGCGAGCGGTTGTTCGCGAACTCCTTCATCTCCTCTTTGCTGGTATGCGCACCCCCGAACCCGCCCAGGTCCGCCGCCGTAGTTATGCCGGTTGATTTGACCTTTCGTACAGTTTCGGCAGACACATCGAAATCGACGGCACAGAAGAAAGCCATTTCTGCGCTGAGGTACGCGTCGGGAATGTCATCGAATCGAATACGGGGTGCCTTTTTTAGATACCGTATTACTTTAAACCCTTCGGGGTCGTACTCCAGGAGCGTTGTCGTTGTCGGGAATTTGCCGCTTCTGTGCAGCCCTCTGGTATCGACACCGCTTTCAATAATGGGTGCCAGCAGGCTCTCCGGGATATCTGTTCCTACGTTGGTTACGATGCCTACCCGCGCCCCCAATCGTCCGAGTGCCACGGAGGAATAGGCAACCGTCGCTCCCAACAGTGGGCCGATGGATCGATCCGGAAACCGTATGTTCTCGTTGAAAACAAAGCCGATCGTAATGATTTGCACTGAACTGTGGTGCGGATGCCGCTCGGTCATAACTTACCGATTCATGAATTCAGGATTCCGGCCGTTTTTCGTATGTACGAAAATAGCTGCGGAGTGTATCCAGGTTTCGTTGCGCATGTTCTTTTCGCTCATACTCCTGTCTTTCGATTTCGATCACCCACCAGCCGTCATAACCCATGCCCAGCAGGGTATGCGCCACCTCTTCGTTGTCGAGCGTACCTTCCCCAAGACCCGTATACTCCTGCGCTAGATAGTCCAGGTTTGCCCATGTGAGACCTGCAGCCGGTACTCCGCGGAGGATCACCTCTCTGTCTTTCTTGATATCCTTGAGATGAACGTACCTGATTAGATTTCCCAGGGACATCACACTTCCCGGCAAATCCTGTTCGAATAGAGCCATGTGAACGCTGTCAAAGCAGATTGCGAAGTTGTCCATGCGCACGGATTCTGCGATATTTCGCGTCTGAGCCATTGTTTCTGCCAGAGTGCCGGCATGATGATGAAGCAATGCGGTGATTCCCATATTCGCAGCACGGGCGGTCGCCTGTTTAGTCAAGCTGATAAAGCTGCTGTATTCGCAGCCGGGCTTTGCTGCGGCAACGAAAAAAACGTTTGGACATCCGATTGCAGCTGCCACCTTCACTGCTTCCCCGAAAGCCTCCAGGTCGTTTTGCTCGTTGAGCACTCCGCCCATAACCCCGGTAACGTTCACATCAAAGCGTTGAAGCATATCGCCGAACTGATCCAGAGAATACCTGTCGAGAGCCCAGCGCCAGTCTTTCGCGTACAGCTCGATACCTTGATAACCCGCAAGTTTCACATCTTCCAGTGCGGATAACAGCTCGTTGCCTTCGTAGATGAGCGTGCAGTAACTCGCCTTCATGATTTCCAGTTACTCTTCTATGGATAGAGTTCTCTGCTGCCTGGATGCTTCATAAGCCTTGAAAGCTATAGCCAGTGTTTTCAGGTTGTCTCTGCCGCTGGTGGTCGGTTCCCGGTCATTCAGGATGCAATCGACAAAATGACCTATCAGTTTTTCGAATCCTCTGGCGTAGTATCTGGTTCCATCCAATTCTCTTTCGATTTTTTCACCGGAGGACAGTACTATCTGCAGATTACCGGTGTCCTCGGTTCGGTGCGGCGCAGCCCCAGCAGTGCCGTCAAAGAAAATGCTTCCCTTTTCACCCTGTATAAACGTAACGCTTGTTTTCTGCTGACCTACGGTGCACCACAGGTCTTCCAACACGGCAACCAGATCGCGGAAATTCACGATAACCACGGCCAAATCATCACCCTTCACGTACGGGCTGATATAGCGAATGGATGCGCTAACACTATCGGCTTCCCCGAAGAAGTATCTGAACGCGTCGAGATAGTGACAGCCCTGCTCGAGTAAAAGGAGCAGCTCGACATCTTCATAAAACGGTTGGTCCTCCAATAACGGAACCTTCCCCTCCGGTCCTTGAGGGATGGCAAAGCTCACCCTCTGCATGATGTTGGCATAGTACGGTGTGCCGATGATGCCGCTTTCAAGCTCTCGTTTGATCTGTCGGTACCAGGGATGCCATCGATAGGTTTGACAGACCATGAGTTTTTTTCTCTTGCTCTCGCAGGAACGTACCATCTCAACCGCGTCTTCCATCCTGTCGGCGAAGGGTTTTTCTATTAGTATATCCACCCCCTTCTTGACTGATTCCAGTACAAGTTCTCTGTGCGTCGACACCGGAGTGGCGAGGTCAACGATCTCCAGTTCTTCAGTGCGCAGCATTTCACGATAATCGCTATAGACCCTCTGTATCCCAAACTCCTCGGCTCTTTTTTCCGCCCGATCCTTTTTTAGGTCGCACACCGCCACGACTTCTGCATGCTCACAGTTTTTCCACCCGTTCAGATGATCCCCGGATATGAAGCCGCAGCCGATAAGACCTACTTTTTTCATATCAACACCTCCGCCGGAAGATTCGCACCGGATTATCTCGCAATAGAAGTGCACGCAGTCACTTGATTTCCACCTTCATACAGGATAGAGTAGAGAGGGCTTAAACGTTTACTATAACGTTTAAGTACTCTAAATAGTTATGGCTGACCTGTCAAGTTGTCGTTACGTTGCATGAGAACAACCGTAACCCTGAGGGACTTGGCTTCGGAACTGGGCGTTAGCATCGCCACGATCTCCAAAGCCTTGAAGAATCATCCGGATATTTCCGAGAGCAGGCGCAGGCAGGTCTTAGAGCTCGTACAAAAAAAGCAATATATCCCGAATCAAGCCGCAAAAAGCCTGAGGAGCAACATAACCAGGTTTATCGGATTGATAATCACCGATAACTCGAATCCGTATTTTTCACAGCTGATAAGGGGAGTAGAGGAGGAGAACGCAAACAGCGGTTTCCACACTCTCATTTTCAACAACGACGAAAGGGTCGATAAAGAGCTGGAAATCATCAAAGAATGCCGAAGCATCAACGTGGCCGGTGTCGTACTGACCCCGGCATTGGGGAACTCTGAGGGAGTCGAACTGCTCGGGCACTACGGTATTCCGTATGTGCTTTCGAACCGTTGTTTGGCGAGAGATCGAGACAGCTACGTTATCGCAGACGATATCAAAGCCGGCTATTTGGCAACGGACCATCTGATTAAAAAAAGGCATATGAAGGTATTATTCATCAATTACTTTCCACAACCGTCTTCCGCCAGAGAACGTGAACGGGGATATCGCGAAGCTATGGAGGAAAACGGACTCGAGATAAACCCGGGTTTTGTGTACCGAAATGCGGTGAATCAAGAAGACGGCTACAATATCACCCGGGAGATTCTCACGACGCACCAGCCGCCGCTTTCGATTCTCTGTTTCAGCGATTACATCGCCACCGGTGCGCTCAAGGCTCTTTTGGAGCGCAACATTGATGTACCCCGGGAGGTTGCGGTTATGGGAATCGACGATATTGATCTGTTCTCTTTCTCCAAGCCGGCGTTGAGCACGGTTAGCATTCCGAAGTCAACGATTGGTAAACGAAGCGCCAGCTTATTGGCTCATTTGATCGAAAAGGCGGATGGGATCGATCAGCGCATAATTTACGATCCATCGCTGGTAATCCGGGAATCCGCCTAACGGTGTTTGAATTTGTTGGGAATTAGTCAGTATGTTGTTGATTTTTGATTAGATTCGGATACTATTGAAAGGAGGTTGACAAGAGCGGTTTTTTGCATATAATGAAATTGCAAATATAATAGATCAACAGCAAAAAATAGCGCCTCGCGCTATAAAAAAAAACAGGAGGAGGAGGAAATGAAAAGACCTCTGAAAATTGTTTCGGTCCTCTTGCTATCCCTACTCGCCATGGGCTTTATCTCAACCCAAGCCTTCGCCGGTGGCGGTTCGGAAGAGCAGATCGACACAATCACGTTCTGGTTCCCCGGAGTCGTCCCAAGAGAGCTGGACACGGTCCTTGACGAGGTGAACAGCAGGATCCAGGCGGATGGAATTGCAGCCAAAGTTGTGTTCAACTTCGTTCCCTGGGCAGATTACCAGAACAAGCTGCGGGCTATGGTTGCCGCCGGGGAAACCTACGAGTGTCACTTTGACGGCGACTGGGGTGCTATTCCGACTATGGCCCCACAGGGCGCTTTCCTGGCCATTGAGGATATGCTGCCCAAGTACGCTCCGCACATCTGGGAAACTGTGGAAAAGGATAAATGGGAAGCCAGCAAGTACGGTGGGCACATCATCGGCATCCCCTGGCGCTGGCCCAAATCGGAGCGACGTTCCGTTCAGATCCGTTACGACCTGTACAAGAAATACGGGTTGAAAAACTTCGACACATTGAACGGGGATGTGTTCACGCTGGATGACTACGAGAAATTCCTCGACGCCATGGTCAAGAATGAACCGGCAATGATCCCATCCGCGGTTTCCCAGGAATTGGTGTGGATCTCGCCGTTTGCGTATGTTGGGGGATACGGGTCCTTGAACGAACAATGGAACATCGTCTACAAGCTGGACGACCCAAAGTTGAAGCTCATCGATTTCGAGACAACCGACCTTTACAAGGATCTGACTAAAAGGTTCCGCCGCTGGTACCTGAACGGTTACTTCGAGAAGGACGTACTTGCCCAACAGACGAGCTATAAAGATCTGATGATCACCGGTAAGGCAGCCTCATTTGTCCATATCTTCGACAGTGAGAACGAGATGAACATGCAGATCAAGCCGAACCACCCGGATTGGGAAGTAAAAGGCCACCTGCTGCGGGTTGACCTCCAGGGACCCCTCTCCCCCCCGATGAACAACATCCTGTTATTTAACAGAAATGGGGCTCATCCCGAAAAGGCTATGCGGTTCTGGGAATGGATGCATCTGAACCAGGACAACTACGACCTGGTCATGTACGGGATCAAGGGCAAGCACTGGGAAGAGGGACCGAATAGAGCGGTGGTGATTCCCGCTCCCTACACAATGGCGGATAGTCCGTACTACGGCTGGCACGGGCGCTGGTGTGCCTTCTGGCCGGAGCTTGAGCGGCCCACGGTGGACGATGAACCCGGGTGGATGGAGAAAGTCTTGAAAGCCACCTACATCAATGACAAGCTGCTCCCCCATGTCGGCTTTTTCCCTGAAATCAGCGATGTGAAGAATGAGATCGCCCAGAGAAGCAGCCTGCGGCAGAATGTCGGACGCGCCATCGAGTTGGGCGCGGTGGACCCCGCCACAGCCTACAACGACTACCTCGCCAAGCAGAAAGCTGCCGGCAGCGAGAAGATCCTGGCGGAGCTGCAGAAGCAGCTGGATTCCTGGTTGGCCTCTAAGTAAACGCAACCACAGTTTTAAAGACATCGCAAGACGGGATAGAGAAAGTTCTATCCCGTCTTCTTTGTTGCATTCCTCAAGGTGATAGTGTATAAGGAGTTTCATGCAGCGCCCAATACGGATATTTTTAAATGAGATGCGCAGAAACCATGCGCTCTATCTGATGACTATTCCGGGGATCGTATTTTTCCTTCTCTTCAACTACCTTCCGATGTTCGGCATTATCGTCGTCTTCAAGGATTTCAATTACATCGATGGGTTTTTTCGAAGCTCCTGGGTCGGCTTCAAGAACTTCGGCTTCTTCTTCAATTCCACCGATGCCTGGACGGTAACACGAAATACCATCGTTCTGAACTCTTTGTTCATTTTCACCAGTTTGATCCTGCAGATCGGGTTTGCACTACTTTTAAATGAAATTAGTTCGAGATGGTTCAAACAAACTACCCAATCTCTCATGTTTTTTCCCTACTTCATATCCTGGATCATTGTTGCCGTCTTTACCTACAATTTTTTTCATTCCGACCATGGCGCTCTCAATCGGATTCTAAGACATTTCGGTATAGCGCCGGTCAGCTGGCTCGCTCGGGCAGAATATTGGACCTGGTTTCTGACCCTGATCTACGACTGGAAGTGGACTGGTTTCGGGGTCATCATCTACCTGGCCGCCTTGGCCGGTATAAACGAAGAGCTCTACGAGGCAGCGCAGATCGATGGAGCAGGTAAATGGACTCAGATCTCCCGCATAAGTATTCCTTTGATCATCCCGACAGCCGTGGTGCTGACTCTTCTGGCGATAGGCCGCATCATGATCAGTGATTTTGGCATGATCTACGGCATCATCGGGGATAACTCTATGCTGTATCGAACGACGAACGTAATCGACACCTATGTTTACAGAGCTCTGCGCCAACTGGGAGATATCGGTATGTCCGCAGCCGCCGGGCTTTATCAATCAGTGGTGGGGCTTGTTCTGGTTTTGGGCAGCAACCTCCTGGCTCGAAGATTTAGCGAAGAAGGCGCCTTGTTCTAGAAGGGCTGATTGTAATGGCTGTCCAACAGGAAATCCGGCTAGTACCCAGAATTCTCATCTATCTTGTCGTGGGGATCTTTTCCGTCGGCTGCCTGATGCCCTTTTTGTTGATTATCAGCGGCTCTTTCACCGATGAAGCCGAGATTATAACAAAGGGTTTTGCCTTCATTCCCAACAAGGTATCCTACGCTCCCTGGGTCATGATCTACCACGACATACGACGGATCATAAACGGCTATATTATCACGGTTACGGTAACCGTAGCTGGTACTTTGTTGAGTTTGCTGGTGACGGCCATGCTGGCCTATCCGCTCTCGGTACCGACCCTGAAATATCGAAACTATATTGCCTTCTTCGCTTTCTTTACCATGATCTTTTACGGCGGTATGGTTCCCTGGTACATCATCGTCAGCCGCGTCCTTCACCTGAGGAATACGATCTTTGCCCTGATACTCCCCTATACGGTCAACGCCTGGAACATGTTCCTTCTCAGAAATTTCTTTCGAACGATCCCCAAGGAGATACCGGAATCGGCCAAGATAGACGGCGCCGGAGAGCTGACGATTTTCACGCGGCTCATATTGCCGTTAGCCAAACCGGGGCTGGCCACCGTCGGGCTGTTCGTTGCGCTTGGCTACTGGAACGACTGGTGGTTGGGTCTCATGTTTATCGAGAACCATCGCCTTTTTCCAGTGCAGTTGTTGCTGCGGGCGATCATCTCCAATGTGCAGTTTCTCAGGTCTGCAACCGCCTCGGCTGTTCAGAGCGATGCCAGCGGCATTCTTCCCGCCGAGGGCGTCAAGATGGCCACCGGTCTGGTTACCATTGGTCCGATTATTTTCCTCTATCCCTTCGTCCAGAAGTACTTCATCAAGGGCATCATTGTGGGGGCGGTGAAGGGCTGAGTCGGGAAGCCCCTCCCGCCGGATCGCTTGCGGTTCAGACCGGTTCCAGCTCCTCAGGATTTACCTCGCGGCCGCTGCGGGCCGATTCCTGAATCGTCAAATCGATCTTGAGGATCTCCCGTCCCTGCTGCCCGTTTAGAAACGGTTGTTCCTCACCTCGTACGGCGGCGAGGAAGTTCCGGGTGGCTCCGACGAATCCGGAAGCCCAGTCCCCGTCGACATCGGAGAAATGCCGCCATTTGCCCTCGCAGTACAGGCTCACCGCCGCCCGGTCGCTGATGTTTCCCGTACACTGGTTGACCTGCACGATTCCCCGGGTGCCGGTGATCTCGATCCATTCGTCGGCGGAGTAGTACTTCGACGGTACGTACATGTCCGGCGCGCAGACATACTCGCACATCCCGTAGCGGATCCCCTCCCGGTGCTGCCACATCACCGAGGCCGGGCAGTCGACTTTGCCGTCCAGGCGGTCAACCCAGCATATCACCCGTTCAATGGAGCCGAGGAAGAACCAGGCCGTGGACCACATGTGGTGCCCGTGGTCGAAGGTCTGCATCCCCCGGCCGGACTGCAGCTCTTCGTACCGCCACTTCCAGGAACGCCCCGGCACCTCCCAGCCGCCCCGGGCTCCGCCTATGAACTTGATGCGGATGTTCAGAGGATCGCCGATCTCCCCCTGATCGATCAATTTCTTGGCCAGTACGATCGGCGGATAGTACACGTAGTTCTCGGTCAGCCTGAACACTTTGCCGCTGCCGGCAGCCGCGGCCAGCATACGGTCGGCACTGTCGAGGCTCACCGCCAGGGGCTTCTGTACCGCGACGTGCTTGCCGGCCTCTGCAGCTGCAACCGCCGGTTCCTCGTGCAGCGGATTGGGGGTGAGGATCTCCACGGCATCCAAGTCCGGATCGTTGAGCATCTTGTGAAAATCCGTATATTCCCTGACGGCTCCCCACTCCCGTCTGCGTTTCTCCGCCAACGCCCCGTTGATGTCGCACACGCTGTACAACCGGGCCCTCGGATCGTTTTTATAGCCGAGGTAGTGCAGATCTGCGATTCGGCCGCAGCCGATGAACCCCATGTTGATTTTTTCCAACCCGGGCATGATTGCTCTCCTCCTTCGGTTGACAGGCCGGGCTGTGTGCTGAGTCTATGGCTTGCCCTTGCCTGAATCTTGAATATAATGAAACGGATTAGATTATACGTCAATGAGCTGAGGTATAACGCATGGGATTGAAGAGAGCGGTGGATGCCTTGAGTCTTCGTCCGGTGGACGGCATCCCGTCGTTCGAAGTGTTGGAGCATCCGGGAATCGTGCACAAGGTGAGCGGTATCGACCCCTATCAGGATCCGGTTGCGGCCTACATCAAGGCGCTGCCGTTGCTGGAGATCGACTGGATTGTGGACATACCTAAGAGGGCGGTTCGGTTTCAAGGGGGACAATCCACCATCATGCGGGAAGACGGCAGCAAGCTCACCGAATGGGGATGCAGCGGCAGCCCCTGGGAGGAGGACTACGGCTTCCGCAGTGCGGAGGAGGTCCTGGCCTATCGCCCTTTGGCGGACCGCGAAGGGCGGGTCCGGGTCGTGAGCCGCAAGTGGCGGGATGAGCGCATTCAGAGCCCGCGGCAAAGCCGCCGGCAGGCCGGTGACTCGGTGCTGATTACCGGCATCTATTACACCACCCTGTTTCAGTTCGGCATCATGGCCTTCGGCTGGGAGCATTTCCTGACCGCTGCAGCCCTAGATCCGCAGACCTTCGGAATCATCCTTGACCAGTTCACGGAGATCAGTGTGCAAAACGTCAGCGAGTGGGTGCAAGACGACTGCCCGGTGTTCTTTTTCCATGACGATGTGGCCATTACCAGGGGGCTGGTTTTTGCCCCGGAGTGGTATCGACGGGAGATCTTTCCCCGCTACGAACGCATCCTGGAGCCGGCGCGCCAGGCGGGTAAGATCATCGTCTTTGTCAGCGACGGCCGCTTCGAGGAGCTGATCCCCGACCTGATCGCCCTGGGCATCGATGGAATCCATATCGACACCAGCAACAACCTGCAATCGATCCTGGAGCGATACGGCAATGATCACTCCGTCGTGGGCAACATCGACACCCAGATCCTCACCCGCGGCAGCTACCAGGAGATCAAGGCGGAGGTTCGGCGCTGCGCCGATCTGGGCAGGCGATACCCCGGGTACTTTTTCAAATCTGCGGGGGACCTGCCCCACAACATCCCGATCGCCAACATCGAGGCTTACACCCGGCTCAAACGCGAGCTGGGCCGAAGGTAGTAGCTACGGCAGCAGCAAGCCCACGCAAGCGATTTCTCGACCATGTGCGAAGCGGCGGAACCGGAGCGCCGGTCGGGGAGAATTACATCGCCTTCGTACAAACCGCCAGGGAGGAACTGCAAAAGGGGTAGAAAACCCGCTCAACTCCTCTTTCCTGTCATCTCCTTCCATCTCCACACGAAGTACTGGTAGTCCTGCCAGGAAACGTCGGAGGGGATGAGGTGATCGATGAAGGGGATATAGCGGCCCAGCTTCACGATTGAAGAAACCCGTTCGATTTCCGCATCGATGGCTTTTTTGCCTTCTGACAGGGCCCGCTTGTCGATACCGCCCATGGCCCTGAGCTCAGGATGCCTGTTCAGCAGATAGGGGATCTCGTTTCCCGCCTGCACCTCGTAGGGATAAATGGTGGTGACGCCCGCTTCGATGAACAGGCCGGTCAGCTCGTGCATGAACCCGTCGCTGTCCACGGAACAGATTTTCACTCCCCCTTGCGCCGCTAGATCCGTGAGCCTGCGGTAGTTGGGAGTCATGTATCTTCGGAACATGGCCGGGGAGATCAGAGATCCCTGTTTTCCCGCCATGTCCTCCCAGAAGGCGATCTCATCGAGCCTGGTTTCCTCGAAAATTCGTTCCAGCAGCCGGTACCAGAGATTGCAGAGGTGGGCGTTGATTTTTTCGATGAGCTCCGGATCCAGGGCGCAGGCCACCAGGGAGGACTCCGCCCCCATCATGGTTCTTACGCCGCCGTAGAAGCCGTAGGGATAGGTCCCCACCAGAACGATGGCCTCAGAGTCTCTCAGCTCTTTTGCCCTCTTGTCCCAATCGGGGGGGAAGCGTTCCGGAGTGTCGGGATCGAAGCGCCACTTGTGCTCCTCCCAACTTTTTCGATCCTTCACGGGGTAATCGAGGAACTGGGGCATGGTCATAGTGCCCTTGTAGTCCCGTTTGACCGTGCCCTGCTCGTCCCTGAACACGATAGTTTCTCCTTCATCCTCCAGGATCTCCCGTTCGAAGGGCGGGCAGATGCTGAAGTTCACGCCGGCCTCCACGTAGAAGGGATCGAAGTCGAACAGAGTATACCATTCGTCGTCAGTCTTCATTCCTTCACTCTTCCACCGCTCGATAGCCTGATCCCACGGCTCCCAGCGAATAACGAAGGGAAGACGATCTGTTTTCTCCCCATTCATGTGTCGAATGATCCGATCCCTGGATGTCATCATAGTTCTTCGATATCCCTGCAAAGACTCGATGTTTCGTTGACAATTTGTCAAAGCGATTTTATAATTTGAACTTTGAAACCGCAAGGGTGCGAAAAAAAATTCAGAGCCAGGAGAGTGGATGAATCGCCACGAGGAGGTTGACAGCCGGGCAGAGACTGTAGCCAGGCGTGGATCACTGTCCCAAGCCCTTTCCGGCGGAAAACTGGGTCAGTTCCAGGATATCACCGTGTCCGAAGCGGTGATCCTCGGCCTCCTTAACCAGGGTGTGCGCAAGTTCATCGGCATCCTGGGACACGGTAACACCGATTTCGCCAACATCCTCTCCATCTACGAGACGCGCGGGTTGGTGAAGTTCTTCAATGTCCGGCACGAGACCGAGGCGGCTCACTGTGCCAGCATGTTGAAATGGCAGTACGGAGAGACCGCAGCGGTTCTGGCCTCCATAGGGCCGGGAGCCCTTCACGCCTTTGCCGGCTCTTTGGCTTCCGCTTCCAACGGACTGGGGGTTTACCACATCTACGGGGATGAGACCACCCACGACGAAGGACCGAACATGCAGCAGCTGCCCAAGCGGGTCCAGGCGGGATTCCTCAAGCTGGTCGAAAACATGGGATCGGGCTACCAGGTTCATACCCCGGAGGCGGTCTTCACCGCGCTGCGTCGCGGGGCGGCCTCGGTATTCAATCAGGGCAGGCAGGAACCCTTTTTCCTCCTGCTGCCGATGAACGTCCAACCGCAGGTGATCAAAGGCTGTAATCTGGCCGAGCTTTCCGATCGGCCGTTCTTTCCTCGAGTAGCCTCCAACGACCCGGATGTATTCAGGCGGGCCACCGAACTGGTGAGCAAGGCCAAAGCGATCACCATCAAGTTCGGAGGGGGCGCAGCGGAGTGCGGCCGGGAAATCGAGGAGCTGGCGGAGCTGATCGACGGGGTGATCGTAAGCGGTGCCAAGATGAGCGGCGTGGTTCCCTTCAGTCGGACTCGATTCATGAGCGTGGGCGGATCGAAAGGATCGATCTGCGGCAATTTCGCCATGGAGAACGCCGATCTGGTCATCGTCATCGGTGCCCGCGCCGTATGCCAGTGGGACTGCTCAGGAACAGCCTGGAAGAAAGCGGGGGCGCTCATCAACTTCAACACCAGCGTCGAGGATGCCGGGCATTACAACCGCAGCGTGATCATCCTGGGGGACGCCCGGTTGAATCTGCAACGCTGGATCGCAGAGCTGAAGGACGCCGGCTTTGCTCCGGTTGCAGAGATCTCCCCGTGGCTGAAGAAGAACAGCTCCATGAAGGAGCAGTGGATTCGATTCAAAAAACGGCGCTTCGACAATCCGCTGCTGTACGATGCGGTTTGGAAGCAGGAGGTGCTGACCCAGCCCGCGGCCATCAAGATCGTTTACGATTTCGCCAGGGAGAAGAAGGCCGCCCGCTACTTCGACGCCGGAGATGTTCAGGCCAACGGCTTTCAGGTGGTGGAAGACGAGGAGCACGGCCTCACTTTCAGCGATACCGGATCCTCCTACATGGGTTTCGCCGTCTGCGCTCTGCTCAGCGCCGCCCTGGCGGACAAGCCGACCTATGGATTTGCCTTTACCGGCGATGGCAGCTTTACGATGAATCCCCAGATCCTCTTCGACGGTGCTGAACACGGTTTGCGGGGCTGCATCGTCCTTTTCGACAATCGCAGGATGGCCGCCATTACCGGTTTGCAGGCTGCGCAAAATCGATCCGAATACAAGACCTCCGATCGGGTGCAAACGGATTACCTGGCTCTGGCGCGCTCGGTCCGGGGGGTGAAGGCGATATCCGGCGGCACGACCCCCGGGCAGCTGCAAACAGCCCTACAGCAGGCCTACGCCTACGGAGGATTGAGCCTGATCCACGTACCCGTGTACGCTGGTGAAAACGAGCTGGGCGGGCTGGGTGTGTTCGGCTCCTGGAACGTCGGCAACTGGTGTGAGGAGGTTCAGAAGGAGCACCACAGGTTGGGGTTTTGACCAGTCATCTTCATAGCCGGGACACGCAGGATTCACCTCGAGGGAGACAAGGATGACCAAAAGCAATAAGAGCCCACATATCATTCAGTCCCTGGACAAGGGGCTGTATCTACTTGAAGTGGTGGAGCAGGCCAACAAGCCGATCACCCTGGGGGAGCTGTGGACCAAGCTCCACTGGGACAAGGCCACGATTCACCGGTTACTGGCCACTCTGGAGCGCCGCGGCTATCTGTTGCGGGATCAGGAGACAAAGCAGTACAGCCTGGGGTTGAAGATCTACGGTCTGTACAACGCTCTGAGGAGGAATCTCGATATCCAGCGGATCACCAGACCGTATCTGCTGAGTTTGGCGGAAACGACCGGAGAGAGCGCCCACCTGGCCGTGGTCGTAGAGAAGTATGTGGTGTTCATTGACCGCTATTCCAGTTCGGAAACCCTCTCGGTAAACACCCAGATCGGGGCCAGGGAGCCTCTGTACTGCACCGCTTTGGGCAAGGCCTATCTGGCCTTTCAGGAGGAAAACACCCTTGAACAGCTGTATCCCGTCGAGTTGGAAGCCTATACACAGCGCACCATCACCACGATTTCGAAATTGAAAAAACATCTGGACCGGGTTCGGCAAAGCGGCTACGCAGTGGATGACGAGGAATACATCGACGGTATCCGCTGCATCTCCGCGCCGATCCTCAACGAGTTCAAGGCCCCGATTGCCATGATCGGCATCTCCGGTCCGAAATACCGCCTGCCCGATCGGGCTGTCGAAGAGCACGGGCAGGCGATCAAGGAAATCGCGCTGAAGATCTCCCGTCACTGCGGTTATGTGGAGAGAGAGGAAACCGGGACATGAAAATCGGAAAGGCCCGCGTTGGCATGGTCGGTTTGGGTCTGGTGGCTTATTCTCATCTGAAGGGCTACCGCAGTCATCCCGCTGCCGAAGTCATGGCGGTCTGCGATCTCAGCGCCGAGCGGGCTCATGCCTTCGCCCGGGAAAACGGAATTGCCAAGGTGTACACGTCGTACACTGAGATGCTCGCCGATCCGCAGATCAATGTCGTGGATATCGCCACGCCGACCCACCTGCATGCGACTATGACCGCTGAGGCCGTGGGAGCGGGAAAACACGTGCACTGCGAGAAGCCCTTCTGCCGCTACGCCGGTGAGGGGCTGGAGGCCTGTCGAGCGGCCGCCCGACACGGCACCAGGATAATGGTGGGGGAAACCTACGTTTTCCTGAGCTCGCACATGAAGGCCCGGGAGCTGCTGGAGGCGGGGGAGATCGGGCGCCCGCTGCAGATCCGCCAGCGCCACGGTGCCTGGTTGGAGAAGGAGAAGCTCCATGCCAGCGAAGTGCCCGCCGACCGCAGTTGGCGGCTGGACCCCGTACAATCCGGGGGAGGCGATTTTCCCTGGATTTTCGACCACGCCGTGCATTTCTTCTCCACCGCCGAGTACCTGATGCTCGATACACCGATTCGGGAAGTTTTCGCGGTCACAGCCGACAACCGGGGCGTACGCAGCCAGAAGGGAGCGGCCCACGACCCGTACAGCACCGCGGCGATCGATATTCCCATCATCACCTGGAGGTATGAAGACCCGGCCTGCCAGGGCGCCTGGATGAGGGCGGAACGGTTGAACGGAAAGTACGACTACATGCTGGGATTCAGCAGCTCGGTGATTGGGGAGCGCGGCATGATCGAGGTGCTGGGGGAGGGCGGCGGCCGCCTGTTCTGGGAGGGCGCGGAGCAGCATCTTCTCCTGCACAGGGAAGGGAAGGACACCCTGGCCTTCCGTTTCGACGAGGGCGGGGATGACGTCTGGAAATCGGATATCTCCTACTACAGCCGGGGGCATATCCGGCAAATCCACCATTTCCTCGACTGCCTGACCGGTGGCGGGGAGCCACGCTATCCCGGAGAGAAGGGGGTTCGGGCGGTTCAATGCACGCTGGCCGTGATTCGCTCAGCCCGGGAAAACCGCCCGGTCGGGATCGAGGAGATTGACGAGCAGTACAAAGCCTACGAGTAGCTGCGGCAAGGACACCGGTGGGCGCCCGGTTCGGGCTGTTCGCCGCTATTCGGTTAGATATCGTTGCAGATAGCTGCTCTCCGGCAGGAGCTCGTAGGCCTGCCGGTAATACTGCCTGATGAACTGCTCGACATCCTCTCCCGAAAAGTCGCTGAGGGCGATCAGGGAGTGACCGACGAGCAGGTAGCGATACCCCTCGTACAATCGATCCAAGTCCTTCTTCAGCTGTTCCCGCTCATCCTCCGGTACATTTACAATGTAGGGGAGAGGGTGCTGCATGTGTTTGGCGATCTCATTGAGGAGCTTGGCCTTGGAGGCCTTGCTCGAGGCCACTAAATTCACCGTGTGTTTGTAGAACTCGACCACCGGAAGGTTGTCCGTGTTCAGGCTTTCGACACCCTCCACCATTTTTTCGAGCTCATCCTGATCCATAGCCAGCTGAGCGAAGAACTCGTAGGGCTCGCTGAAGCGAGTGTCGTGCAGCCTTTCCAGATCCTTTTGGATTGCCGGTCGTTCGAGCTTGCGCTTCACAACTCCGTAATCCGGATAGATCGGTTCCAGGCTGCCGATCAGGTGAGGGTGTGAAGCGGAGTTCTCCGTATGGGGCAGTTGCCAGAGAGTCACGTAAGGATAGACCTCCATGAAGGTCTTCAGGATGATCTTGAAATACACGGGGCTGGTCACATGCAGGGGCAGCCACAGGCATTGGAAACCCCCCTCTTTCAACCGTTCCCGGCAGTCCTCGAAGTACTCTCTCGTATACAGGGCTGCGCTGCCCTGGTTGGACTGGGGATGGATCGGCCCCGAGTAAATGATGTCGTAGCTCCTGTCGGTCATGCGGACATAGTTCTTGCCGTCCTGGATGATGAGATTCAGCCTGGGATCGTCGAAGACATTGCTGTTCATCTGGCTGAAGTAGCGTTTGGCCGGTTCGATCACCCCCTCGCAGATCTCCACGACGTCCAGCCGTTGCACCTCATCGTAGAGCAGCAGGGAACCGCTGGTTCCCCCGGCGCCGAAGGCAACGACCAGGACGTCCTTCGGATCCTCCTTTAGCAGGGACATCAGGTGGGCGGGGTAGAGGTGGGAGTGCAGATCGAAGTCCCCGGTGGAGGCCACCTGGGTGCCGTCGATCAGCATCTCCGTTCCGTACACCTCGCTCTGCTTGACCATCACCGTACCGGTGGCGTGCTCACGGTAGTAGAGAACATTTTCAAAGGTGTAGTCCCCTACGGATTTCAGGGTCTTGCCGAGAATGTTCGTAAAATCGAAATTCGCCGTGATCAGAAGCAGAAATCCTGCCACCAGCACCACAGCTGCCTGACCGATCCTCAGCACAACCCTCCTGCCACCGGCTGCGGCGACCAGCACCAGGCTCACCAGCAGGTAGATGCAGCCCATCAGCGCAATCGAGGAAAGCAACCCCAGGATCGGGACGATCAGGAAACCCATGGCCAGGGAGCCGGCAATACCTCCCAGGGTGTTCACCGAGTAGATCGTGCCCACCCCCCTGCCGACGTTTCCGGTGATACGGATGAACATTCGGGCAAACAACGGAAACGCGGCTCCCATGATCAGCGCGGGCACGAACATCACCGTGGAGGCCACGGTCATCTGAATGATGGTGTAGGCGCCCAGGTTCACGAAGACCCACCGCAATAAGCGAGAGCTGTTGACTACCGAGAGAATGCTGCGAATCAGATCGTGGCCGCCGTGGATGGCAGCGATGGAGAGAAATACGAACACCCCCAGGACGAACTGGAATCCATACAAAAGGGGCAGCTCGTTCTTGATAGTGTCGATGAAAAAGGAGAACAGCAAGCTTCCCAATCCGATCCCCGCCAACACCACCGACAGCATGGCGGCGAAGGCGTAGGAGTCCTGGCCGATGATCCAGACCAGGGCCCGGGTCCAGGCTACCTCCAGCGCCAGGGCGGCGAAGCCCGCGGCCCCATAGGTGAGAAGCAGCAGCCAAGGCGGAACCGAGTCGGCTGCTGCCGTTCCGGTTGTTGTATCAGATCTGTCGGCGGTTCGGCTGTCGACGGTTTCCGATCTGTCGGTAGTCCCAGCTTTGCTTCTCAGCGAGTCCCCGGCAGGACCGCGTCCGGCAATCCGCGGGACCGCAGCGCCGAAAAGCCGGAGGTGCCGCAAATAGATCAGATAGGCCAGGACTGCCACGGTCAGGTTGATCGCTGCGGCACTGAAGGTGGTGAGCAGGATGCCGAGGCGGCCGATCAGCAGGAAACCGCTCGTGAAAGCGCCAACCACGGCTCCCAGCGTGTTGATGCCGTACAGCTTGGCGATCGTGCCGCGCCCGGTCCTGTAGATGTCGGTGAGGTACTTGCTCATCACCGGCAGGGTGGCCCCGATCAACACGCAGGGGGCGATTAGGGCCAGGAAGGAGAGCAGCAGCCGGATGGCGGTCAGAGTGGCAAAGGAAGGCTCAAAGCCACGATAGATCCAGCCGTAGATGCCGGAGATCGCCTGGACGAGGAGAGGCATGAGCGCTCCGAACAGACCTATTCCCAGCTGGAGGATGCCGTAGATCCGCAATCCATCGGTTCGCTCGGCGACGAACCTGCCGGCTAGATAACCCCCAAGGGCCAATCCGGCGAAATAGGCAGCCAGAACCGTGCTGGAGGCGAACACGGTGTTGCCGAAGACCAGACCGAACATCCGCCCCCAGACGACCTGGTAGATCAATCCGCTGATGCCGGTAACAAAGAACAGAAGATAAAGCACGGTGTTAGTCGTTTTTCTTTTCATGTCTGTGGGTGGTTTCAACCGCCCTGGTGTCGTGTGCGCTGCACAATCTCCTCCTGGATTTTCCGATCAAGCTGGACAAAGTGGACCGAGAAACCGGTAACGCGGATCACCAGGTCCTCGTGGAGCTCCGGGTGCTCGATAGCCTCTTTGAGTGTTTCCGTGGAAACGACATTGGCCAGGATGTGGACCCCGCCGAGCTCAAAATAGCCCGCTGCCAGGCCAGCAAGCACAGCCGTGGGGTCCGGCAACCGGCGTATCGAAGGATCGAGCTCCAGCTGCAGAGGTCCGCCGGCATTGCGGGGAAAATCCAGTACGCTGACGGATTTGGCCGTGGCCGTGAGTCCCCGCTTGTTGCGTCCGTCCGGGGAGGCGCCGAGGGTTTTTTCCGCATAGGCATGGCCGGCCCAGGAGAAGAAAGCAGGTCGGTAGCGAGTCCCCTTGCAGGTCACGTACCGGCCCAGGACTTCCCTGAAGATCGCAGAGACGCGGGCAGCCATTTGGTCTGCCTCTTCGATGTCGTTGCCGTATTTGGGGCAGGCGAGGAGCAGTCGTCGCTCCTTTTCGTATCCGGAGAAGTTCGCCTTAAGCGCCTCTCCCAGCCTCTGCAGGGAGATGATCTTTTCGTTGAAAATCATTTTTTGAATCGCTATCAGGCTATCGGCGATATTGGCCAGCCCGGCGAATTGGACGACCACGCTGTTGTAGGGAACGCCGCAGTCGCTGATGTCCACTCCCGAATCGATGCAGCCGTGGGTCAACAGGCTGGTGACCATCTCCGGAAACACGTCGGGGATACGGGCAAACTGCCAGTCGGTCATTTCCTTCAAAGCCCGAACAGCGGAGTTCAGTTTATCCGTGAACATCGAGATCAGTTCTTCGAAAGCCGTGATGCCGCATTCGACGGCTTCCCCCAGAGCCTTGAGGAAGCATTTCAAGCCGTTCACGGCCAGCGTGTCGTGGGCGCACCACTCCCTGCCGGGAATGCAGTACCAGAAGCACCCGGAGTAGGCCACGTTCCAGGCGTGCTCCGGAGAAACGCCGTATTGGACCTCGCTGTCTCTCAGGCAATCCTGGTTGATCAGAGCCGGGCTGCCGCCGCCGTGGCGCATCAGCACTTCGCAGGCGTAGCGGAAGAACTGCGGGTCGATGTCGCTGTGCCAGAGCACCCCGAATTCATTGGTGCCGCCGATCATGTCGTAGGCCTGGAGAAAAACCCAGCTCAGCTCATTGGTGGCATCTTCGCCCTGTTCGCTCCGGCCACCCAAAGAATAGAAAGTCGGAAACTTGAGAAACAGCTCTGCTATCAGTTCGCGGGCCTGCTCGGCATGCCTGGTGATGAAGCGCATGATCGCCCGGCAAACGATCTCTAGACCTTCCAGATACTGGACCTGTTTTTGCTGATTCCGTACCTCCCATGCCCGCCGCGCGGCCCGGATTCGATCGAGGATCTTTCCCCAGCCCTGTTCCAGGCCGATTTCCAGGTCCGCGCAAGTGTGGGTATGGGGAAACCCCCCCGCGCCGAGTTCTTCTGCTCTGTCGGCCAGCTGCTCCAGCTCATGAGAGTCCGGGAATATGCGGGTCGGTCCATATCGGGTGCCATGCTCCTGGGAGGGGATGTTTCCAGGGAAGGGACGGTCAACACGGACCGTCGAACACTGATCCCCCAAAAGCACGAAATCCTCGCTCCGCGGTTTGTCCACCGAGGCTTGGAGGATCCCCGCCCTCTTTCCCACCGGCGGCCCGCTGGATGCCTGCCCCAGGGCGATGTCCGAGCTGACGGCGAAAAAAACGCGGCGGCGCTCCCTGTCTATCTGCCCCATGCGCTCTTGAAGCCGGCGAATCCGCCGGCTGATGGCGGGGCGTGTTCTTGGTTCGGTTGTGTTCGGGCTGCCCATGAGCGCTCGTCCTTCGATACATTGATCGCAGCTGCCACCACAATAGTGCTCCCCCAACCGCCCGTCAAGAAGCGCGTATCCGCTATCCGGCGAAAATACGGCGACCCGGGGATTCAAGGGATTCCGATCCGTTTGCCCCGCGCAGCCAGGATGATGATGGCCAGCAGGACGGGAAGGGTATACAGCGCGTAAAAAAGCTGAAATCCGATGGCCTCGATAATATAACCGCCGATCAGGCTGCCGAAGAACAGAGCCAGCCCGTTTCCCAGAGCGCTGTAGATGGTCATGCCCACCCCCATGCGCCGCCTGCCGGCGATCCTGGACACGTAGCGAACCGCGGTTGCGTGAAACAGCGCGAAGGTGAATCCGTGCAGCAATTGGGCGACGATGATCGCCGGCCGGCTGGGAAAAACCGCGTACAGCAGCAGTCGCACCACGATGGCGGTGAAGGAGGTCAGAAACATGCGGCGCAGGCCGAAACGCCGGATCAGGTGACCGGCGTAGTAGAAGACGGGCATCTCTACCAATGCCGACAGGGCATACATGCCGCTGACATTGCTGATCCCGAGGCTTTGGTTCAGGTAGAGGGAGAGAAAGGACAGATACGAGCTGGAGCTGAAGGCTGCCATAAAGATGATACCGATTCCCAGCCAGAATGTTTTTCCCAGCTCCCTGCCGCCGGCCAGGTGGAGGGTTTCCTCCTCGGTGTCCGTTCGCCCGGGCAGTAGGAACAGTGAGCCGAAGTAGACCACGCTCACCACGGCCTGGTTCACGAGGATGGACCTGGAAGAGCTCCCGTCGATCAGGTGGCTGAAGCGGTACAGGAGGGAGACGAGGATGAAGCTGATCGTTCCGAAAAGTCGGGCCCGTCCCCAGTTCTTGTCGGGATCGCTCAGCATGCGGTTGGATAGGGCATCGGTGAGCGGTATCAGAGAGTAATAGCTCATTCCCACCACGATCACCAGCGGCAGAAAGGCGGCGAATCGGTTCGTGAAGTTCAGGGGCACCAGAACCAGGACGGATGCGGATACACAGAAGATGAGGATCAGGCGGGACCGGCCGGTTTTGTCGGAAACCCTTCCCAGCAGCAGAGGACCGATGATGCCGGCAAGCTGAGTGGCGGCCAGCAGCACCCCCAGCTGGGAGAGGGAGAACCCCCGGGCTTTGAGGAACAGCTGGAAGTACGGGTAGAACACCGCGGCGGTGGCAAAGAGGAAGAAGTAGTTGAGCACAAAGACAGCCATTGCGGGGAAGTATAGTGATTATTTGCGCTCGCCCATATCAAATTTCAGAAAATCTTTACATTTTAATTGACAGTCCCTCATTTTTCTCCATTAATATGCGAAACGATCTGGTAGCCTTCGGACCGAGGAGGGATTATGATCGAGATTTGGACCATGGGAGAGCTGCTGGTCGAGATCATGCGGCCCCGCGCGGGAATGACCCTCTACGAACCGGGGGAGTTCCAAGGTCCCTTTCCCAGCGGTGCTCCCGGGATCTTCATCGACACCGCAGCGAGGCTGGGACACTCGGCTGCCATCATCAGCGGGGTGGGGGAGGATGACTTCGGCCGTTGTCTGCTCGATCGTCTGCAAAAAGACGGGGTACGCACCGACTTCATCGAGGTGATCGCCAACAAGTCGACAGGTGTTGCCTTTGTCACCTATTTCGAGGATGGATCCCGCAAGTTTATCTTTCACTGGGATGGAACCCCCGCTGTCATGGCTGAACCACCGGCAGTGGAAGAGATCCGGGAGAGTAAGCCCCGGTTCTTCCACCTCATGGGCTGCTCCCTCATGGCCAACGACGACTTCCGCCGGCGGGTCTTCCGGACGGTGCAGCTATTCGCTGAGGAGGGTGCTCGGGTCACCTTCGATCCCAATATCCGCTTCGAGCTCCTGGCCGAACGTGCCGTGGAGGAGATCGCCGGTCCGATCCTCAGGTGCTGCTCGGTGCTCTTTCCCGGCGATGATGAGCTGCTGTTGCTCAGCGGCCAGGCGGAGGTGCAAGCCGCTATCGCTACGATGTTTGACCGCTACCCCCTGGAAGTCATCGTGCTCAAACGGGGGAGTCGCGGATGCACGGTTTACACCCCGCAAGGAGCGGAGGAAGTTCCCGCCTTCGAGGTAACCGAAGTCGATCCTACCGGTGCCGGAGATTGCTTCGATGCGGGTTTTCTCTGCGGTCAGCTGGAGGGACGAACGCTCTGCGAGTCGGCCCGGATGGCCGCTGCGGTCGGCGCGATAAACGCCCAGGCCTTCGGCCCCATGGAGGGGAGGATCACGACGGATTCCGTAGCCGAATTTCTGGAGAGGTGAATGCAGGTATGAACTCCATTAGTACTCAGGATTTTTTCCGGGGATTGATCGACTCCCAAAAACGAGGTGAACCCCGAGGGATCTACTCGATCTGCAGCGCCCATCCCCGGGTGGTGAGTGCCGCCATGGTTCAGGCTCAGGCCGATGATCTTCCCCTGCTCATCGAATCCACGGTAAACCAGGTCAACCAGTTCGGCGGCTACACCGGCATGAAGCCGGTCGGATTCCGGGATTTCGTTTCTGCACTGGCGGATCGGATCGGTTTTCCGCGGGGGAGGATTATATTCGGCGGGGACCACCTCGGACCCTATCCATGGCGAAATGAGCCCGCCGATCAGGCCATGCGGAAAGCCAACGAGCTGATTGCCGTCTGCGTAAGAGGGGGGTACTCCAAGATCCACCTGGACGCCAGCATGCCGCTGGGCGGAGACCCTGTGGACCAATTTGGCGTTTTGGCTCCGCAGCTGATTGCTCGCAGGGAAGCCGAAATGGCGGCAGCAGCCGAAGCGGCATTCCGGGAATCGAGCCGGGCCGGCGGCAGGGGTGCCACTTCACAACCGGTGTACGTCATAGGTACAGACGTTCCGCCCCCCGGTGGTATTCAGGCGGAAGAGGAAGCCGTGCAGGTCACCCGCGTGGGTGAATTTGAGGAGACCATAACCGCCTGCGAGCAGGCGTTCGCGGAAGCCGGACTACAGGACGCCTGGGAGCGGGTCATCGCCGTGGTCGTCCAGCCCGGAGTGGAGTTCGGGGATCACGTCGTGGTTGAATACGACCGAAACAAGGCTGCGAGCTTGATTGCCGCCGCCCGGCAACATCCCGATTTGGCCCTGGAGGGACACTCCACCGACTATCAACGTCCGGAGCTCCTTCGGCAGTTGGTGGAGGACGGAGTGGCTGTCCTCAAAGTGGGGCCGGCCCTGACCTTCGCCATGCGGGAGTGCCTGTTTGCCCTGGAATGCATGGAGAAGGAAATCTTCGGCTGGACCTACAAGGCCCGCCTGTCCCAGTTGGGGATGTTTCTGGACAAGGCCATGAGGGACAATCCGGGACATTGGCAAGAGTACTACAGCGGCAGCCCGCAGGATGTGTACCTGGCCTTGAAGTACAGCCTTTCGGACCGCAGCCGCTACTACTGGCAGGTGCCGATGGTCAAGGACGCGGTAGATTTTCTGATCAAGAATCTCGGGCAGGTTACGATCCCCCTGACGCTGATCAGCCAGTACCTGCCCCGCCACTACCTGGAGATTCGGGAAGGTCGCTTGACAGCGAAACCGGAGGAGTTGATACAAGCGAGCATCCATCTGGTCCTTCGGGATTACTCCGCGGCGGTGCGCTGACCGCCGCCCGGACAATACCGGTCGATGTTTACTATAAATAGCTTGAAAATATTTTTATAATAAGCTAATATAGCTATATGAAAAAAGCCAGTATAACCGAAACAAAGAACAACCTCTCCCGGCTCCTCGATGAGGTAAAGAGCGGTGCGACGATCCTGATCCTGGATCGGGACAAACCGGTTGCCAGACTGGAACCCGTTGT